>JAQYVQ010000422.1 GCA_030145435.1 Syntrophobacteria bacterium
AGAGGTTCACGTCCGGTTCTGTGAGGGGCTGGAGGGGAGGTTCCTCCGGTCTACTCGACAAATCCTTTAGTCTACCCAGACTGGTGGGGAGTAAATACTTCACGCAGATATGTTGAATCCAGAAAAACTGCACATATGACGCAGTTATGTTGAATTTCTTGTCCGAGGTGAGATCAGCTTCCAGAAATTCCAGATAAGTGCGTAGTATATGCAATTCCTGGGACAGGCTTTCCTTCAACATCTCCATCTGTAATCGTCAAAGGAAGGGCTTCTACCGCTGGGCAAACTCACGTGTGGCTATCCTGCGGCCGTCTATCAACGGAGAGGCAAAGAAGATGCTGGAGAATATCGGCGGTTACTTCTGATCTGGAAACCTTGAGCAAATCGGCTATGGTGAAGAAGGAGTTGGGGGAGTTAGCGGAAGGAGGTTAAATGAGTCCTCTCAAGACCTCCAAAATGTGACATCCTGAGCGTTATTAAAGAATATGGTCTCCCCGTGGCCGGGATGTCTCTGCCGATACCACGGGGAGGCCACGTTCAATTCAGGGCACTGCTACCTCCTCAGGAATCTTGGCTCAACTCTACGGAATGTCAACAAACACCGGGTTCGACCAGGCGAAGGAGTAGCCGCCGGTGGCAATGTCGACGCCTGTAACCTCAACACGGTAGTAGCCGTCCTCGGTCACCTCGTCCGCCAGGGTGTCCTCGTAGGTTGACGACAGGGGACTGATCGTCTGCAAAACCTCGCCGTTCTTTATGATGTTTATCTTGACCAAGATGGCGGTCGGGCTCTCGGAGTTCACGCTCAGGTTGATGCTGGCGCTGCCGTCGAGAATATACGCGGTGTCTCCCATAAGCTCGCCGTTAACATCAAGAGCAAGCGACGGCCCGGTGGTCGCAAACGTCCTTCCGGCCTTGATCGCCTTGTACAGCTCTTTCGCGCTCAATTTCTTCACATATGCGCCGTTCTTCGCAATGCCTACGTTCGAGTCGGGAGAGCCCGTATTGTGGGCGTCGCTGTTGGCAAGGCCAAAGATGGGCGTATCGACAGTGCCGTTCACGTACGCCATGAGCAGCTCATCCCACGACGTCAGAGGAGCCTGGGGCGCGCCCAGCCACTGGCCGACACCGCTGAAGCCATAGGTCGCATAATACAGGATGTCTCTCATGGGCAGATACGGGTCTTGTGGTAAACCCGGGTAGCCCAGAAACGGGTTGGGCATGAGCATGTTCAATTCATCAACCTCTCCGTAAATGGCCAGGTTGTTCAGCAGCATCCCGAATTCCCATGCCTCTTGAGGCGAGTATCCCAGCATCCGCGCGTAGCTGGTGACGTCATCGACATGGCTCTGGTTATAAACCTCAAGGTTATTCACACCGTAAGTGAGAGTGGTGGTGCCTGATGGGTGATTGTGCACCGCAATCCCGCCTTTCGAGTGAATGTAGTCCACCCATTTCGCGAGGTGTTCCGGATACACGGCACCGGTACCGAGTGGATTGGGCGGAGACTCCCATATCTCCTCAGGGCAGAGTTCAGACTCATCATCGCCGACGAACGGATCGTCGACGCCGAGAGCGTTGATGTGGTCACGGTTGAACATGCCATCGCTGCCAGTTACCTCAAAGCCGGGGAGGGCCAGGAAGGTGGAGTCCGACTCGGCCGCGGTTAAAGCGACCAGGGAGTTCCATTCCCCAAGCGTCAGGCTCTTGCAGTGGTCGGTGATGATGACCGCGTCAAGGCCGCGGCTTTTTGCCGTCTCAACTATTTCGCCGACGGTGCCCGAGCCGTCGGAGAACAGAGTGTGCATGTGCCCGTCATAATAAATGAGCTCGAATTTCGATGCCGCGGAAGCGGTTCCCGCAACGAATACAATGAGCAGTGCCGCTACAAGAATGACAGACAATAAACGCGTTCTCATCTTTGTCTCCTTATCCCTTTTTAGCCGAGATGCTGTCCAAATCTGAACCTGAATTGTTCCTGCGATCGTTTCTCTATAAGTAAACCGGTGCGACCGGATAGCTCGGGAATCCAGTTTCCAAAATTATGCGCCAGGAACCTCGACAGCGTCATGTTGGGAGAAAGATGTACGATTCTAACCCTTCGAGTTAGGGGGAATCCGTTTTTGGCAAGCAAGACCCCGCGGTAATGATTGAAGGGTACTGCGCAAAGTAAAAATATAACGATATTTTGTTGAATATGCGAGGATTATATTTCCTTTACGTTTGTATGTCAAGGAAAAACTTCGCGCATCCGGTATCCAGGGGGACTTCATACAGAGCAAAAGCATGGCCTATAGAAAAATTGGCAGGACTAGCGTTTGGCAAGCGGAGCAAACGTGTAGGCTGGGTCGGCTCCGGGACGTCAAGACATCTTCAGGAGATAGATACAAATTAGGCTTGACATTGGCCAAAGAAATTCCACCTCTCATGCAGATACCCAACTATGCCAGACTGCCCCCTAGGGTGTCGAAAACCTGCTCAGATGTTGATCCCCTACCAGATTGGTAGAATGAACCTATCACGCAGTTATGTTGAATCCAGGGAAAGTGAATATATGACGCAGCTATACGAACCAACGCCTGATTTATCCAATGAGGTTGGATGGTTAGGTGGGGTTTCTCCTTTCGAAAATCTGGGATATTTGATACTTCAACTTATACAACAACACTACTGTGGAGATCAAGAAGAGAGAATCTGAACAACTGATGAGGGGCGATCGATGGTTCATAGATCGTTCTCCATCAAGGCGAGCCTTGCCAGGAAGAACTGGCTTACGAGAATGCCCCTAGAATCGTCGATCTCACCTCGACTCAATATCTGAGTACCCCCTGGATCGGTCCTTTCAGCTCTTTTCAATCCGAAGAGCGATGCCCACTCGTTCTCTGCATGACCTTCTCCATTGCCTTGAAGTAATCGGTCTGTACCTTCAGGTTGGAGACCGTGCAGTAACGTTGCGTCGTGGTGACCGACGAGTGTCCCAAGAGGTCCTGGATCGTGCTAAGGTCAGCCCCTGCATTCAGCATCTGCGTGGCCATGGTATGGCGCAGGTGATGGCAAGAGGCATTCAGGGCGGCCTTGCGCGCATGATGCTTAATACGCTTCTGCATGCTGCGTATCGATAACGGTTGCCCTCGATAAGTTCCCTTCCTGACCAGGAAGACATACTTGGAACCGGACTTGGGCCTTACCTTGAGATACACGGCGAGTGCCTTGACCGCATCCTTACTCACATAGACGACTCGGTCCTTGCCACCCTTGCCTCCATAGACAAAAATCTTTCCACGGCGGAAATCGATCGCATCAAACTTCAAGTTCGCCACCTCTGATACGCGCAGGCCGCTTCGAAGCATCAACATGAAGATCGCTTTGTCCCGGACATCGTCCACGATGGCAAGGAACAACTCGATTTGTTCATCCCTGAGATGTTTCGGCAAGGGCCGGCCCATACGCAGGGCACACCCAGCCCGTACGGGATTCTCCATCTTCACGTCTTGCTCGTAGATCAGATGGTCATAGAACTTGCGGATCCGGTTCAGTTGGCAATTGATCGTCTTGGGCTTCTGCCGCCGGTCCAACAGGAAGTCGATGTAGTGCAAGATCTTCGGGTAGTCTACTTTCTCGATCGGCACGTCCACCCAGACAAGGAATTGCTTCAGCCCGCTCAGGTAGTTCTTTACGGTGTTAGTCGAGTAGTTTTTCCTCTTCAAGAAACGCCTGTAGTTCAGGATCGAGTTGGTAATGTCCATGGATACCGTCCTTTTCGATGACTTCCATCGCACGGAAGTATTCTTCTTCCCGGGTTTTGTCCGTAAGCCTTGCGTACCGGCGGGTTGCCTGGATGTTCGTGTGCCCCAGGAGCTGCTGGAGGCACTCCAAACGCATCCCGGCATTGAGCATCTCGGAGGCAAAGGTATGACGCAGGCAATGAAGGGTATAGCCCTTGTTGCCCAGGCCTGCTTTTCCCAAGTACTTGATGAACAGCATACGAGCCGCCCCGTAGCCCATCTTCCGTTTTCTCGCACCCTGGGCATAGAAGAGGAAGGCCTTTTGACTGTCCCGGATGTTCATCCACGCGTGCAGGGCGGCTTGGGCATCTTCAGAGAGATAGACCACACGACCTACACCGGTCTTCTCGGCCTGCGGGATCTCGATCCTGCGTTCCTTGAGATGTACGTCGATTTCCTTGGTGCCCAGTAACTCTCCGATACGCATCCCTGTCCGCAACAACACCAGGATCAGGGCACGGTCGCGAACATCCTTGATCACCGAGAGCAACTTGCGTACATCCTCAGGATCGATCGCCCTGGGTAAAGCCTCCGGAAGCTTTATCTGCATTTTGCGGCCCAATACCTCTCGACCCACCTCGCCCTGTTCGATCAGAAAACCGAGGAAAGCATACGCATGAGCTAGTCGGCTCTTCACCGTACAAGGCTTCATCCCACGATCCTGCTCCTGTTCTACGTAGGCTTCCAGATCCTCTCTTCCAATCTCCGCAACTGTGCTCCTGCCCGCCTGTTCGAGAAAACGCAGAAAGAGCTTCCCGCTTGAGACTGTGCCCTCCAACGTCTTCCTCTTCATGTTCCGTCGATACTTGTGGTGCACGTAACGCTCGAGCTCCGCCTGGCCCGGAAGACTCAACCCCGCCAGAGGACGAAGGAAGGCCTCCAAGGGTCTGCGCATCTCGCGGCCCTCCATGACCCTCTTAAACTCGTTCGCGTTGACAGGAGTCCTGCAGGGAGGAACTCTATCTGGAGGGTGAATTTGAAGGGAAGGATCCCAGAACAACAGCGAATCGTCCGGATCAGAATCCGGTTCAGGGGTGGGCATCCGTGTTGGATGCTCCGAAAAAACTGACACTATCCGTTCTGTTTCTCTCGCTCGGGCCATGACTGCCTCCTTTCGTTGATTTCCCAACTTCTATCGGAAAATCAGGAGGTTACATGACCCTCTGTCGGTCAATTACCCTTTTTCAGTTTGGTTCGTATAGGACGCAGATAGTGTCACTTCAACGTGTGAAGATTCCAACCCCGCCGTGGCTCGGTTGACATCAGATTGCACCGTTAAACATATGTGCGGGGAACGAAGCCGCTCCGCCTGTGGCTACGCGGCAGTTGAGTGCTTCGTGACCCCTTGACCATCGTCCTGTTTTCCACTTTTGGTCTTTCCCCTCCCCCTTGTCATTGCCCCCAAAAAGCAAGTAGCTTTCCCACATCATATACCCCAACAACCTCCAAGAAAGGAGAATGCCCATGGGAAAGCTACACGAACAGATGAAAGCAGATTTGACCCTAAAAGGCTACAGTGAGCATACGCACGAGGCCTACCTTCGATACCTTCGAGGGTTCGCCAAGCACTACATGCGCTCACCGGCCGAGATGGGCGAGGAGGAAATCCGCGCCTTTCTCCTTCATCTGGCTCAAGAGCAGAAGGCCGACCCGTATCTGCAAAAGGCTTATATCTCGGCACTGAAATTCTTCTACCGCACTACATTGGGACGCCCGGCGGTCGTGGCCAACATCCCCAACCCGAAACTTCCCAAACGCATGCCTGTGGTCCTGAGCGAGGAAGAAGTGTTGGCCATCTTCGAGGCGATTTGTTACATCAAGCACAAGGCCATGATCGCCACCACCTACGGAGCGGGGCTTCGAATCTCAGAGGTCTGCTCCTTGCGCAAATCCGATGTCGACAGCCAACGGATGCGTATGCTCATCCATGGGAAGGGGAAGAAGGAACGCTACTGCCTGCTCAGTCCCATGATCCTCGAGCTGTTGCGCGAGTACTACCGTAAGGTCCGTCCCAAGGGCGACTGGCTCTTCCCGGGCCGGAACCCGCAAAAGCATCTAAGCAGAGGGGCGATCCACAAGGCCTTGAAAAAAGCGGTCAAGAAGGTGGAAATCAAAAAGAAGGTCTCCATGCACGCCTTGCGACACTCCTTCGCCACCCACTTACTCGAGCACGGCACCGATATTCGTTTCGTTCAGGTTTTGCTTGGCCACGCCTCCATCCGGAGCACGATGCGCTACACGCACGTCAGCAACGCTGCCCTCTCCCGGATTGAAAGCCCCTGGGATCGACTCCTGAAGACTAAGAAGCAAGGAGGTCAGCCATGCAAAGGACCCAAGTGAGCTTCGATACCGGCCTTGCCTCCCGAACAGCGCCCTCGGTAGAGTTGGCGCACATCCTACGCAGCCACGGGGAAGACTATCTCCAAACCCGTCCCACGAGTGGCGAACAACGCAAGGTCATCCGGGACATCACCCGCTGCCGCACCCCAACCCTCGGGGGCCATCTGGAGACATGCGGCAACGGTTGCGGCTATGAGCGGCTCTCCTTCCACTCCTGCCGCAACCGGCACTGCCCGAAGTGTCAGAGCCTTCAAAAGGTTCGTTGGCTCTTCGAACGCTCCCAAAAACTCTTGCCCACCTCCTACTTCCATGTGGTGGTCACCTTGCCTCACGAGCTCAACCCGCTGATCCTACAAAACCGGCGGATCCTGTATAACCTCTTGTTTGAATCCGCATCGGAAGGGCTCATCGAATTGGCCAAAGGCTGGAAACGTCTCGGCGCACTACCAGGGTTTACCGCCATCCTTCACACATGGAGCCAGGAACTCAGGTTCCACGCCCACTTGCATATGGTGGTCACTGCCGGAGGCTTAAGCCTCGCCGGCGACCGATGGATCGCGGCCAAAAACAACTTCCTGGTCCCGGTCCGCGCCCTGTCAAAGATGGTCAGAGGAAAGTTTATTCAGGGTTTACAGAAGGCCTTCGAGCAAGGGAAGCTCACCTTCTCAGGCAACATCGCCGGTTGGAGAAATCCAGCGGCCTTTAACAGGTTGACGAGAAAACTCCGACGTATCAAATGGGTCGTCTACGCCAAGCCTCCCTTCGGTGGACCTCAGCACGTCTTCTCTTACCTGGGCCATTACACCCACCGGGTGGCCATCTCCAACCAGAGGCTCGTGGCCTCTGATGATCAAACCGTTGCCTTCCGCGCCAGGGATAACACGAATCCGGGAACCTACAGGCTCATCCGCCTCTCTGCACAGGAGTTTATCCGTCGCTTCCTCCTCCATGTACTGCCCCACGGCTTTGTCCGCATCCGGCACTTCGGCCTGATGGCATCTCGAAATGTTCAGACCAAACTCGAGAAGGCCGCACGCCTCCTCCAGGGTTCTCAGCCCACACACCCTACGCCTGCCTTCGAGATCCATCTGCTCAAGTGGCAACAACTCCTGCTCAAACTCACCGGCCTCGACCTCACCGTCTGTCCCAACTGCGGAGGCACGATCCGGAGAAGACCTCTCGCGGAGACCCTCCGGCTCCCTGCCCTTGCGACCTTGTCCACACCCCTCCTGGATACTTCCTGATCAGAACGCTTATGAGTACAACCTGAACAAACACCAATCCTTACTCCTCACACTGCCTCTAGAGAAGGCCATAGGACTCATGCGCCCTAAAATCGAACCACCACCTTCCTGCAGTCCCAGCAGACGCTCTCGCTGGTCTCTTCCGTTCGTTCAGATCCTCTTCGCTCTTACCACGACAACTCCATCGATCACCCTTCATTCCCCTTGCCCCGATTGAATCCCCATTTGCAAGCCACGCGCCATCGTGCACAGAAACCGCGGCTTAGTTCCCCGCCGATAAAGAGAATCTGCTTCGCGACTCTCGTTATCGCCTATCTGTAATATCTTCACTCGCCCAGCGTTCTCCTCGAGTAAAGATTGTTGGTCATCACCCTGAAACCATAGAAATTCCACATATCATCTGAATATAGTCAGTCCAACCAAGTGCATGGAGACTATGCCTGTCTGCTTGATACCTTCAGTCGGAACAAGCCGTATTTCCATGATTTTATAACAGCCCGGTAGCTTTCAAAAACACCTTGTACATTCCTGCAAATTGGGGTTATGATTGCCCATCGGTTGTGGCGATCCATTCCCGTCTTGCTCCGTTCTCCTAAGATGGACCTTCCCGACCCTCACCATTGATCGTACTTCACCCCAACCGATAGGAATCATCTCAAGAATAGTACGAAGAAATAATGTCGTACGGATCCTTTTCACACACAAAGAGGGGGGTGCTTTATGAGGACTTTCCTGCCGGGAATCTTCGTTCTTTGCCTGATTCTATCCCCATTCTTCTCTCCAGCTTACGCAATTGACATCAGCCTAATTGGGGCGGACCCCGGTCCCAATGCTACGGGAGAGATCCCCGCCTGGGAAGGGCACAAGAACCTGCCGTGTCCAAAGGACTACACACCGGGGCAGTACTTCCCCAACCCGTACAAGGAGGATAAAC
This sequence comes from Syntrophobacteria bacterium, assembly GCA_030145435.1. Classification (GTDB taxonomy): domain Bacteria; phylum Desulfobacterota; class DSWW01; order DSWW01; family DSWW01; genus S015-6. The sequence goes on from JAQYVQ010000422.1 coordinate 8,304, forward strand.
CCCTGTTCCGCATCGACCACACCAACGTGGATGATCACAAGGATCGACTTTCCCCCGCGCAGATCATGCGTCTGCAGAAGCACAAGAATTTCTACATGAACGTCTATCCGAGCCGTCGAAACATTGAATTCTGTCCTGAGTTCTATGCGGCTGTCGAGAAGAACAAAAAAACCTGCTATGTGGACGAAGACGGGAGTATGCAGGGGTTCAACGGGGCGATTGCCTTTCCTAATCCCAAGAACGGCATCGAGGCGATATGGAACATCCGCAGGATGTACCTTGGGGATGACGCCGACTCCGTTCAGTGCCGCAGACTTGTCAGTCCTTCCGGTAAGATCAGGAAGGGCATGTGGCAGACGAAGGTCCTGAACTACGGCGAGACCCGGTTAAAGACAAGACCCTTTCCGAACCCTGAAAAGATTTTTCAGAAGATTCGCAACCTGACCTTGTTTCCTGCGGATGAAAAGGGAACGGACTTCCTTTCCATTGCCTACTTGAAGGACAGCAGGTTGGAAGACATCTGGTTGTTTCTGCCTACCCTGAGGCGGGTGCGGCGGGCCCCCACGATGACCAATGGAGGACAGGTCAATGGAGCAGAAAGTACCATGGATGAAACCGGCCTCGAGTTCAGGGGAACGGTCAACCATTGGGACTGGAAGCTCATCGGCAAGAAGGAGATGTACGTTGCCTACAACTGTTACGACCTCTTTCAGCCGGATACAGAGGATGAAGATGAATGCTGGGCAATGGACATCAACCCAGAGCGGATACGTTACGAATTGCACCGGGTCTGGGTCGTGGAAGGAACCCTGAAGGAGGGGCTGGATCACCCCTACAGTAGGCGTGTCGGTTATTATGATGAAGATTTCTGGCAACCCGTGCTTGCTGACAGGTATGACCAACGGGGGAATCTATGGAGAATACTCGAGTACTACGGGTTCGCTGACAGCTGCAACAAGATGAGAATGTACGCGGGCTGGATCTACTTGAATCTCGAGTCAGGGAGATATGAGCTGCTTGGAGGATGCCGCAAGCAGCTCCCCACGACCACCGTTTATGACACTGGCATTGATGAGTCGTATTTCTCGGTTCAGGCATTGAGAAAAGCGGGCAGATAGTCTACGGCATCTTCCTTGGGTGTCATGAAAAGGGCCTAACTGCGAGGCTCAGCGAAGGGGATTTTCGGAACTAAGCATATCGGCACGGTAGTCACGCCCATCGACCGGATGGGCCTATTGCATATATCTCTCGCATACCTTCACTCGCCCACCGTCTTCCTCGAGTCCATATTCTTGGTCAAAAGGTAGAAATCGACAGGTCTTCAACTTTCGACCTGATACCATTATGCCATCGCTTCTGCGCCAGTGCCCCGTGACAGCCCCCCCCCAGATCGGCCTCTGCGTGCGTCTGATCGAAATCTCTAATACGGGCATTGGGCGGAATAATCGAGCAAGTTCTGCCCCCTTTCCAGGCATCAGGCCATTAAATCCGTGATAAATGGCCTCCTTAAGACCCATTCCATC
>JAQYVQ010000443.1 GCA_030145435.1 Syntrophobacteria bacterium
AAGCTGGTGGGCCCGGAGCACCTCCCGGCTGATTTTGTTCAGATGGTGGAGGAAACCCCCGCGGGCCTGTCCGTGGCGACCGTCTACTTGGGCGTGGATCACGACTATTCCGAAGCGTTCGGCAACTCTCATGAAATAATGGTAAGCACCGGCTATGATTACGATGCCAACTACCAGTCTATCTTTGACTGCATACCCGAAAATACCGGCTTCGGCCTGACCAACTACACGATGGTCGACCCCACCTCCGCGCCCCCGGGGAAAAATGCGATCACCATTGGCATCCAACTTGCCTACGAGTGCAACAATGACTGGGACTGGAACGTCTCCCACGATCGCTACAAGGCTTACAAATACACCCTGATGAATCATTACATTAACCGGGCCGAGGAAATACTGCCCGGCCTTACCGACCACATTGAAGTGATGGAGATGAGTTCGCCGCAGACCATTAAGGGATACACCCTGAACCCGCGGGGCACCATTTTCGGGTGGGAAGCTACTCCGGCGGGGGACCCGCCCCTGCCCATCACAAAGAGGGAGTCCCCCATAGACAACCTGTTCCTGGCCAGCGCCTGGACCAGCATGGGCGGGCAGTCGATAGTCCTCTTGGAGGGGCTGGTCGTCGCCAGAAAGATCAATAATCTGCTTTCAACCGGCAAGGTTGAAGGCGCCCTGGCAAAGCCGCATAAGCGCTAAGGACCCGTACGGATGGTCATCGTGGTAATGGTTTATAGTCACCTTCTTTTGAGGGAGCCGGCGATGCCCCCTGGAGAATCTGTCGAGAAGAGACAAAGGGTATCCAATGTGCTTAAACGTTTCATTAGAGGTAACTTATGAAAGATTTGAAAGGTAAAGTGGCTTTGGTAACAGGCGCCGCCAGTGGAATCGGGCAGGCAACTTCCTTGAAATTTGCTCAGGAACAAGCGGATCTAGTCATCACCGATCTAAATGAAGATGGGCTAAATGATACAGCCGAGCAGATACGGGCTTTGGGCAGGAAAGTTCTCCCGATCCGAACGGACATTGCCAGGCGGGAGGAAGTAGAAGCGCTATGTAATAACGCCCTTGAAGAGTTTGGACGAGTGGATATTCTGATGAACAATGCCGGCGTGGCCTTGTATGCTGATATTATCGATACAGATCTTGCAGATTGGGAGTGGATGTTGGGGATAAATCTTTGGGGGCCGATATACGCCTTGCATTTTCTTCTCCCTCATATGGTCGCCCGTAAGTCCGGACATATTATTAATATTGCATCTTGGATGGGATTACTCGGCCAGCCGGCCAATGGCGCCTATGCTGCTTCTAAATTCGGCATTGTCGGATTGTCCGAATCGCTTCGCGCCGAGTTGGAGCGGTTTGGGATCGGTGTCACTGTGGTTTGTCCCGGCATTGTTCAAACCAACATCTTTAAAGCCGTTAAGGTAAAAGGGTTTAAGCCGGAAGTAACGAAGATGCCGGGGTTTATTGGGACGACCCCTGAGGGGGCGGCAATGAAGATAGTGCATGCCGTTAAGAAAGATAAAGCCTTGGTCCTTACGGATTTTGCCAAAATTGCTTATGCGATCAGACGTCTTTCTCCTGCCCTGGCGAGACAGATTGGACGGGGAGGGGTGAAGGTGTTTCAGAAATCCAAGCTTTGACCCGGGAATTGCATTTAACATGTCGTTCATCCGGTTTCATGTATCGTTTCACCTTTGAACGGACTGGATCTATTGGTGTAGCCGTTGACGATGGATTATTCGATGGAAACGCAGGTGGCTGGATTATCTCCGGGACAACTTCCTACAAGTATTGATAATTAGGGGATTACTCCTTGGTTTTTGAATGCGGTAAACACATTAATATAAGGAGGTCTTATGGCGCAACCCACACTTGAAGCAAGGATCAAAAAGCTTGAAGATATCGAGGCGATAAAGAAGTTGATGTTTAATTACACTTATTGGCTGGACTATGGTGAGATGGACAAGGCCTTGGATTGCTTTTCAGATAATGCAAAGATAGATATTCGGATGAGAGGAGGCGCTGAAGAAGGTAAGGATTCCTTCGAGTTAAGTTGCGAGGGCAGGGAAGAGATCAATAGATTCTATAGCCTGATCATTCATGAAAAGAACCGTTTTAGCGCTTCTCATCTAATCTTAAATCCAGTTGTTGAGGTTAATGGTGATGCCGCGACTGGGATATTTTATTTATTGGAGCCTACCGCTATTGCGCGGGCGATGTGGGGTCATGGTCGATACGATATAGAATTTGTACGAATCAAGGGCATATGGAGAATAAGCCTTCTTGCCTTTCTGTGGAATTTTAATACCCCTTATGATGAAGGGTGGTCCAAGATTCCCATGGCGATATTATAGAGGCCGCAACCTATGTAGCTAGTGTCTATCTACAAATCAATCACGAACACAGGTTAGTCCCCTCCAAACGATAAGAGATGAATATTCCGGACGCAATAAAGGAAATAACACTGCATCCCGTAATGTATGGGCGTTAGTCAACAGGCGACTATTTTGTCATAAAAAATTTCTATGTTTTTTGGCTCTTTTTGAGGGAGGATCTATGACAGCAACAAGGTATGACGTTGTTATCATCGGCGCAGGTCCCGCCGGTGCAGCAGCGAGCCGAAGGTTAGTTCAGGGGGGGATGAAGACCCTTCTGATCGAGAAGTACAAACTGCCCCGCCGGAAGATGTGCTCCGGGCTCCTGTCACGCTGGACCGTGGACTTCGTGCACCGGCACTTTGGACCGATGCCGGAGACCGTCTACACGGAGACTCCCTTCCTCAAGGGCTTCGGTTTCAATTTCCCTTCCCTTTCCGAGACGGTCCTGGCCCCGACCAAGAACCCCCTTCCCTACGTGCGGAGAGACCGGTTCGACTGTTTCCTGGCCCAAGGCAGCGGCGCCGAGATAAAGGATGGGGTGCGGTTGACCGGGATCGAACAGGAGAAAGACGGGTTCAAGATCCTCTGTAGCCGTTTGCGCAAGGACGGCAAGACCACCCGGGTCACCTTCCGTGCCAGATATGCCGTCGCAGCGGATGGCATGAACTCTCGCGCCGTCCGATGCGTCATGCCCGACGCCCAGAGAGGCATGCCGGTGACAACCGGCATGCAGAAGTTCTACAGGGCAGAGATCGATTTAGATCCCGACTATTTTCACCTCGTCTTTCATCCGAATGTGGGGTTCTTCCCCTGGGTAAACATGAAGGGGGAGCGGGTCGTCGTCGGCGTTTCCGGGCTCGAGCACCGAAAGGCGATTCGGTACTATGACAGCTTCGTTGCTCTGCTCGAGGAGAAGTTCGGCCTCAAGATCAAGGAAGTGCTTCGGGAAGAGGCCATGGCCGGGTACATGATGGCCTATCTCAATCACTTTGTGCTCGGTCAGGGCAACTTCCTGGTCGCCGGCGATGCAGCCGGTTTCATCCACGGTGCGGAAGGCATCTCCGCCGCCCTTGTGAGCGGTGATCTGGCCGCCCAGGCGATCCTGCAGGCCGACGAGCTCGACAGCAAAGCCGTGGGCCTTTACCGAAAGTGCGTTCGACCGGAGGTGGATCGCTGTCTGGACAACCTCAATCCCTTGCGCATGTCCCAAAACGCACCCATGCTCGTTGACGGAAAGGCGCTCAGAGCAAAGCAGTCCCTGAAGTCGGCCCGCCTCATCTACGAGGATCTCAAGGCCTTTGCAGCCCAGGACATCGGGCTCAAGGAAACGGGCATGGGCAAGGTCGCAAAGCAGAACATGATCCATTATCTGTTCCATCGCAGCTACCCGGTTGACCTGTAAATCATTCAATATTGGAGAGAGCATGAGCGTCGGCGAAAAATAACCAGTAGATCAAAGCTGGAAGGAGACAACAATGAGCGAAGATGTATATTTCAAACTTGGGGTACGTCTGAATGAGAACCCGGTCAAGATGCCATTGGTAGAAAGTTTTTTCAAGCTTATGCGGGAGTTTTATACCGAAGAGCAGGCCGCATTGGCGGTAGATTTCCCTAAGGGGGAGCACTCATTGCAGGATCTGGCCAAACATTTCAAGCGGGATGAAAAGGATCTGGCCGAGTTCCTGGAAATTATGGCCGACGGCGGATTAGTGTTCACCGCTAGGACCGAGATTGGAGATTATGCATATTCGCTGACACCCTTCTTCCCGGGGGTGGTAGAATTTCGGTTGATGCGGGGCACTGACACTCCCAAGGATCGCAGGGTAGCCCTGATAATGACGGAATTTAATGAGACCCTGGAAAGCCTGATGGTGGCGGCTGCGGAAAATCCGGAGGTGGCAAAGGAGATGATGCCGCAAGGGGCGGCCCGGACGATCACCGTGGAAACCGAGCTGCCCCACGGGAAAGAGATATATCCATATGAGAAATTGAGCGAACTGGTGAATCAGGAGAATTCCTTCGGCGCTTCAGTGTGTTATTGCCGCCATCATGGGTACTTGCTCGACAATCCCTGCCAGGTAGAAGGGATACCCACACATTCCTGCTTGTCCTTCGGAAAGGCAGCCGATTTTGTTGTGGATCGAAAATTCGGCAAAAGAATCTCCAAGGAAGAGTGTTTGAAGATTTTGGAGGATGCGGAAAAGGCGGGTCTGATCCACAACACGAATAACTTCCTGGGAAGCACAGCATTTATTTGTAACTGTTGCGGTTGCTGCTGCGGGTTTGCGAAAATGCT
>JAQYVQ010000539.1 GCA_030145435.1 Syntrophobacteria bacterium
TCAGGGAAGAAGACCTTTCCCATGATCAACCACGTGGACGGTCTCCACGACCTGATCATCCGGATCAAGCGCATCAATCCGAAGCTGGAGACGAAGGGCTGCTGAACAACTCCTGTTTCCTTGACAAACGAGGGCGTTTCCGTTTGGATATAGGGTCGGCCCATTCAATGAAAATCTTTCTATCTTCGCTACTTAGCGAGGCACCAAAGAGCCGTGAGAGAACCAGGGGTTTCGGCCTTTTCGCTTGCGCATGCAGGCGAACCTTCGAGAATTCGCTATCACCGCTTTCGGGATTATCTCCACCTGAAATACGGCAGGCGGATACACAAGATCCCGCTCGACGCGGGCTTCGGGTGTCCGCATCGTGACGGCGCCGACCACAGGCAGGGGACGGGCTGCGTCTATTGTGAGAACGCCGCCTTCAGCCCGCACAGTCGCACGGTCGAGCGTCTCCCGGCCCTTGATGAGCAGCTCGCCCGAGGCATTCGCTTCGGAGAGAAGCGATACCGCGCCCGCGGCTTCTTCGCCTATTTCCAGGCCTACACCAATACGTACGGCCCCGTGGAACTCCTGGAGGAACGTTACGGCCTGATCCGAAGGTACCCCGAAGTCGTCGGCCTGGCCGTGGGCACACGGCCGGACTGCATGGACGAGCCCGTCCTCGACCTGCTCGAATCCTTCTCTGAGGAGTACGAGGTCTGGGTGGAGTACGGGCTGCAGAGCGCACACAACCGGACCTTGGAGCGAATCCGGCGCGGGCACACGGTGGAGGACTTCCTCGACGCCGTGGAACGAACCTCACACAGGCCGATCCAAATCTGCGTGCACGTCATTTTGGGCCTTCCCGGAGAAACGCATGCGGAGATGATGCAAACCGCGAAACTTCTTGCCGGCCTGCCCATCCAGGGCGTGAAGATCCACCATTGCCATGTGATACGGGGCACACCCTTGGCAGACATATATCGTAAAGGCGAGTATCATCCCCTGGGATACTCCGAGTACCTCCGTTGTGTTTGCGATTTTCTCGAACACCTTCCCTGGCCGATCACGATCCAGCGACTCCTCGGGGAAGCCCCTCGAGATCTGCTACTTGCACCGGAGTGGAACAAAGACAAGGGACAAGTCCTGGAAGAGATCCAGGCCGAACTTGAACGGCGAGGGGCCCGCCAGGGCTCTCGATTGAAAGAACAGGAACTTGAGCGAGGACCATGATTGATGGATGAGAAGCAAGAAAGAGGTGCCGTCTCCGGGCCCGAACAGCGGGCCATACTGAAGGAAGGCATCGAAACCGTATCGACCCTCGTGAGTCGTCTTTGGACTGCCGCGGTCACGTACGACAAGTACTCACCCGGGGACGAGTTCCGGCTGACCCACAAGAACGGCTCCTTCTTCTCCCTGGTCGACACCTTCCTGCCGCTCATCAGGGGCTATTTTAGCTATGAGGTCGTCGGCCTGGAGAACGTGCCCGCGTCCGGGCGGGCCGTGCTGGTCGCGAACCACGGAATCCTGCCGGTAGACGCGCTGCTGCTGCACTACTCGATCCGGGACAAGTACGGAAGATGGCCCCGGGGCCTGACGGACAGGCGGATCTTCAAGATCCCGTTCCTCAGGCAGATCTTCATGGATCTGGGAATCGTGGTGGCCAATCCGGAAACCGGCCAGGCCCTGCTCGAACAGGAGGAGATCGTCACCATCATGCCCGGAGGCTCCCGGGAGGCCTTCAAGCCGAGCCGGGAGAGGTACCAGCTGATGTGGAAGCGCAGAAAGGGGTACGTCCGGCTCGCCATCGAGACCGGATCACCGATCGTCCCGGCGGTCTGTATCGGAAACGACGAGCTCTACCACGTGTTCTTCGACGGTTACGGTCTCTCGGAGCGCATCTACGGCAAGGGGGCGCTCCTACCGATCACCCTGCCCGTGGGGTTGGGCCCCCTGCCTTTTCCGGCCAAGCTCACTCACCACGTGGGCAAGCCCATACGATTCCGTTACCAGCCCGAGGACGCCCAAGACCCGAAGAAGGTGGACCGCCTGCACCGCAGAGTGGTGGGGGCCATGAAGGAGTTGCTGCAAAAAGGCTTTGAGGAGCGGGAACGATATCGCTTCGAACAAAAGAATGGAAACGGAGAATAGAGCCATGCTGGAGCCGAAGGGGTTCTTCGTCCTGCAGGAGTTCGAACACCGCGAGATCTTTCCGGAGAAAGAGTTCGTCTGGTCGGCCCTCGACCGGCTGCAGGACTACCTTGCGGCCCTGTTCGAGGGAAGCACGGGCTTTGCGGGAACCACGGGACAGGTAGACAGGCCCCTGGTAATCTTTGAAGGAGAGGTAAGACAAGACGCTGAGATCAAATCCACGGGCCCCAAGGGCTCGCTCCAGGCCTTTCGAGACGGCACCTTGCTGGAGGGGGCATCGATCGTCCTCGCAGGCGCTTACCTCGCCGACGACAGGATCCGGATCGGCTCCAACACGATCATCGAACCGGGCGCGTTTGTGAAGGGCCCTGTCGTCATCGGCAGCAACTCCGAGATCCGCCAGGGCGCCTATGTGCGGGGAAATTGTATCATCGGAAACGAATGCGTGGTGGGGCATACGACGGAGATCAAGGGGTCCATCCTGCTGGACGGGGCAAAGGCGGGCCACTTCGCATACATCGGGGACAGCATCCTGGGCAACGAAGTGAACCTGGGGGCCGGGACAAAACTTGCAAACCTCAAAATGATCCCGGGAACGGTTTCGGTAAGATCCGGCAAGGACATGGTGGACACGGGGCGGAGAAAGATCGGGGCCATCCTCGGGGACCGGACCGAGACCGGGTGCAACTCGGTCACCTCGCCCGGCACGCTGATGGGGCCCCGTTCGATCGTCTACCCGGGCGTTGCGGTGCCGGCCGCACAGTACCCCCGAGGAACCGTTGTCATGCCGAAAAAGGACTCTCTTCGGATCCACACGATGAAGACCCGGGATTGAGAGGATCCGGCATGGGGCAGGATCACCTGGAGGAATACGAACGCTACCGGGAGATCTTCCGGGGCGAGAGGCTTCCCCTCGCCTTTGTGGACCTCGAAAAATTCGACCGGAACGTTGATTTCGTCGCCTCGACCCAGAGGCAGACGGGGAAGACGATCCGGG
>JAQYVQ010000131.1 GCA_030145435.1 Syntrophobacteria bacterium
GTCCCAGGGTCAATGCTTTGCCTACTGTCCCAAGGTCGAGTTCGACTTCGACGCTCTCTCCTCGAAGCTCCAGGGGCATCCCTACGACGGGAGCGACCTGGGCAGCGTTCAGGAGGTCCTGGCTTCCCGGGCCGGGGAGAATGTGGAGCCGGGCCCCTTTCAGGCGGGTGGTACTGTCAGCGCGCTGGTGTCGTTCGCCTTGCAAGCCGGACGGATCGATTCGGCGGTGCTCACTGACCGGGAGGGGCTCAACCCGGTTCCACGACTTGTCACGGATCCGGAGGAGGTCCGAAAATGCGCTTCCTCCAAGTTCACAGCAGCCCCGACGCTTGCTGCCCTGAACCAGGGCCGGAGAGACGGCTACTCCCATATGGGGGTCGTCGGAACCCCCTGTCAGGTGATGGCCGTGGCCCAGATGCGCCTCAACCCGTTGGACAAGGAGGGTTTCCAAGATGGCGTGGGACTCGTGATCGGGCTGTTCTGCACCTGGGCGGTGGACACGAGAAAGCTCACGGCGCTCCTGTCGGAACGCCTCGACGCCAGTGGGATTCGCAAGATGGACATGCCCCCACCCCCTTCGGAACTCCTGGTGATCGACACGGGCCAGGGCAAGGTGGAGATCCCGCTGGACGAAATCCGCCCGTTGGTTCCCACCGGATGCCAGATCTGCCCGGACATGACCAGCGAATGGGCAGATGTTTCGGTCGGGGTCATGGAGGGCAAGCCGGACTGGAACACCCTGATCATCCGGACCGACAAGGGGCGTGAGTTGGTCGAGGCCGCATGCAAGGAGGGCGTTCTGGTCACCGAGCCAATGCCGGAGAAGAACCTGGACCAGCTTCGCACTGCCTCGATGAACAAGAAGAAGAGGGCTCTGGCCCGCGCCCGGGACAGACGGGTGCTCAACACGAACGACGACGGCAGCCGATCCGCCCTGAGGATCCAAGACGATGTTCTGAACAAGATCCTAGATTAGGGACGTAGGAGGTAATATGTCACATGTTGTCGAAGGAGAACCGGGATCCCGGTATTTGCTGATGGGAAACGAGGCGATCGCCCGGGGGGCCCTGGAGGCAGGGGTGAGCGTGGCGGCAGGGTATCCGGGCACGCCCTCCTCCGAGATCATCGAGACCCTGGCCAGGTCTGCGGAGGCCAGGAATCTCTACGTGGAATGGTCGACGAACGAGAAGATTGCCCTCGAGGTGGCCGCTGCCGCCTCGTTTGCGGGCCTTCGAGGCCTGGCCGTGATGAAACAGAACGGCGTGAACGTGGCCTCGGATTTTCTCCTCCACCTCGCAGGGTCGGGCACGCGGGGCGGCATGGTGCTCATCCCGTGCGATGATCCAGGCGCCCTTTCGAGCATCAACGAAGGGGAGTCACGCCACTTCGCGCGGCTCGTGGAGATTCCCCTGCTCGAGCCCGGCGACTTCCAGGAAGCCAAGGACATGGTCAAGTGGGCCTTCGAACTCTCCGAGGAGCTCCAGTCGATCGTGATGCTGAGAAGCGTGACCCGCCTTTCCCATGCGAGCGGCGACGTGACCTTTGGAGAGCTTCCCGAGACGAAGCAGGAAGCGGCCTTCAAGTGCGATGGGTTCATCCTGGACCCGAACGAGGGCGCGGTCATCAGCGCTCCGGTGGACTACAGGCACGGCCAGCAGCACGCGAAGCTCAAGAAGGCGGAGGCCTTGTTCGAAGCCTCCCCCTTCAACACCTACACAGGGCCGGAGAAGCCCGAGCTCGTCGTAATCACGAGCTCGGCCTGCAACCTCTACAGCAAGGAGGCGATCAAGATCCTCGGTGTAGAGGACAAGGTGGGGCTCCTCAAGCTCGGCACGACCTGGCCCATTCCCCCAAAACTTGTGGGCAAGTACCTGGGCCTGACGGAGAAGATCCTGATCGTGGAGGAGGTGGTCTGCTTCCTGGAAGATCAGGTCAAGATCCTCACGGCCGAGCTTGGCTCCCGGATCGGGACGAAAACCTTCTACGGCAAGCGGAACGGCAGCCTCCCGATGGTGGGAGAGCTGAGTCCGGATCTCGTGGTCGCCGCCCTGGCAAATATCCTGGGCATCGAAGCCGAGACCGTGCCGGAGGAATACACAAAGCGCGCCCAGGAGGTGGGCCTCGTCGGTGCTCCGAACCGGGAGCTTACCTTCTGTCCGGGTTGCCCCCACCGAGCCTCGTTCTGGTCGATCCACAACGTTCTCGAGCTGGACAACCGGCAGGGCTTCGTCTGCGGCGACATCGGGTGCTACACGATGGCCGTTCTTCCCGCGGGCTTCAGCACCCTGAAGACGGTGCACGCCATGGGCTCCGGCACGGGCGTGGCCAGCGGCTTCGGCAAGCTCGGCCAGTTCGGCATGGACCAGCCGGTCCTCTCGGTCTGCGGGGACTCGACCTTCTTTCATTCGGCCATACCGGCCCTGATCAACGCGGTTCACCACAAGTCGGACATCACCATGGTCCTCTTGGACAACAGCGGCACCGGCATGACCGGGTTTCAGTCCCACCCGGGGCTGACCACGGACGCACTCGGGGAGATCGCGCCGGCCATCGACCCGGCAGAGGTCTGCCGGGCCATCGGCGCCCGGGTGGAGATCGCCGACCCCTTTGACATCGAAACGACGCAGCAGACCCTCCTCGACCTGCTTCAGGACGAGAAGGGGGTGAAGGTCCTGGTCTTGAGGCAGATCTGTGCGCTGAGCCCGGAGAAGAAGGGCAAGAAGCTCTACGACATGACCCTGGACCAGGAGGTCTGCGTGGGCGAGAACTGCGGATGCAACCAGTTGTGCACGCGGGTATTCCGGTGTCCCGGTCTGGTTTGGGACCAGGACAAGAAGGCGGCCAAGCTCGATGAGGTCATCTGCACCGGCTGCGGCGTGTGCGCATCCATCTGCCCCTCCGGGGCGATCCAGAGAAAGGAGGCTG
>JAQYVQ010000082.1 GCA_030145435.1 Syntrophobacteria bacterium
TTCGAGAAATTCTGGAACGTGAAATGCCGATTCAGCGGACTGAAACCCCATGTTTCCGTTCTCACGACGACCATCCGTGCGCTGAAGATGCACGGTGGCGGCCCCAGGGTCGTTCCGGGAATCGCACTGCCCGAAGCCTACACCAAAGAGAATCTCGAGCTCGTTGAGAAGGGTGTTGAAAACATGGTTCACATGATCGGCGTGATCCGCAAGTCCGGTATCAACCCTGTTGTCTGCATCAACAGGTTCTACACGGATACGGACGCCGAGTGTGCGGTTGTGCGTAAGGCTGCCGAGGCTGCCGGCGCTCGCTGCGCCGAGTCCAAACACTGGGAAAAGGGCGGTGACGGTGCGCTCGAGTTTGCCGATGCGGTCATCGATGCGTGCAAAGAAGAGAATGAATTCAAGTTCCTCTATCCCATGGAAATGAAGCTGCGTGACCGCGTTGCGATCATCGCAAAAGAGGTCTACGGTGCGGACGGTGTTTCATGGAGTCCGGAAGCGGAGAGCAAGGCCAAGATGCTCGAGGGTGACCCCAAATACGCCGATTTCACCACCATGATGGTGAAGACGCACCTGAGCCTGACCCATGATCCTACCCTCAAGGGCGTTCCGAAGGGATGGACCCTGCCGATTCGTGACGTTCTGATCTACTCGGGCGCCAAGTTCCTTTGCCCCTGTGCAGGAACCATCAGCCTGATGCCGGGAACCGGCTCGAATCCGGCGTTCAGAAGAATCGATGTGGATACGAAGACAGGCAAGGTCAGCGGACTGTTCTAAGGTTCGACCCACTGAATCTCTTATGAAGGGGCCTGGAAGTTCTCAGGCCCCTTTCCTTTTGAAGATGAAGAAAACGGGACAGAAGCAGGCACAGGGTAAGAAGAGGGCCGGCTCGGCGGAGCTCGATCGCATCGTCGTGACGGGCGCCCGGGAGCACAACCTCAAGAACATCGACGTTGAGTTGCCCAAGAAGAAGCTCATCGTCTTTACCGGCGTGTCCGGGTCCGGCAAGTCCAGCCTTGCCATCGACACGATCTTTGCCGAGGGGCAGAGACGGTACGTGGAGTCCCTGTCCACCTACGCGAGGCAGTTCATCGGCCAGATGGAAAAGCCCGGATACGAGACCATCCGCGGGCTTTCTCCGACCATCTCCATCGAGCAGAAGTCTGCGGGCACGAACCCCCGTTCCACGGTGGGGACGATTACCGAAATCTACGACTACCTCCGGGTTCTCTACGCGCGCATGGGTATCCAGTACTGCCACCGGTGCGGGAAGAAGGTGGGCAGGGGCGACGCCGAGAGCATGGTGGAGCAGATCCTCTCCATTCCACCGTCCACACGGATACTCGTGCTTGCGCCCATCGTGGAGAACCGGAAGGGCGAGCACAGGGACAGGCTGGAGGCGCTGAGAAGGGACGGGTTCCACCGCGTGCGCATCGACGGAGTCGTGCAGGAACTCTCCAATGTCCAGAGCCTGTCCAAACATAAGAAACACAACATCGAGGCCGTGGTGGACCGGCTCGTGGTCAAGACCGACGCCTCCTTCCGGAAACGCCTGACCGATTCCGTGGAGACGGCCCTCGCCCTGGGAGCGCGGCAGATCATCGTACACGTGATAGACCGTGAAGACATCCGCATGAGCGAGGCGCGATCCTGCTGCGGCTTCGCCTTTCCGGAACTCGACCCGACGCTCTTTTCCTTCAACTCCCCACGGGGGATGTGTCCCGACTGCAACGGCCTGGGCACCGTGCTCGCCATGGACGAGGACCGGGTCGTGCCGGACCGGAACCTGTCCATACGGCAGGGCGCCGTGCTCCCCTGGAAGAATTATTTCGGAACCGGTGAATCTGGGAACAGGTCCTGGGGAAAACTCAAGGTGGAAGCCCTGGAGCGGCAGTTCGGACTGAACCTGGACACGCCCTGGAGGAAGCTCCCGAAGAAACAGCGCGATCTCTGTCTGTGGGGCTCCGACGGCGTGGAGATGGTCATCAACTGGAAGTCCAAGAAGATCCAGGGTGCAGTGACCACCGAGTACGAGGGCCTTTTGAACGGAATGATGCGCCGCTACATGCAGACCACGTCCGAGGTGGCCAAAACCTGGTACGCCAAGTTCCTCACCGCACGAACCTGCACCTTCTGCGGAGGCCGGAGACTCAAACCGGAAGCGCTTCACGTCAAGGTGGAAGGCCGATCGATCATGGACATCACCGCCTTGACCGTTAGGGAATCCCGGGAGTTCTTCCGAAATCTGAAGCTGGCAGGGAACAGGAAGATGATCGCAGGGGAGCTCAAGAAAGAGATCTCCAACCGGCTGGGATTTCTCGAGAACGTGGGCCTGGCTTACCTGTCCCTGGACCGGAAAGGACCCACCCTGTCCGGGGGAGAGGCCCAGCGCATCCGTCTCGCCTCCCAGGTGGGCTCCGAGCTGACAGGGGTGCTGTACGTTCTGGACGAACCCTCCATCGGGCTGCACCAGAGGGACAACATCCGGCTCCTGAATACGCTCTCTCACCTTCGAGACATCGGCAACACGGTGATCGTCATCGAGCACGACCGGGAAACCATCGAGGCAGCGGACTGGGTCCTGGACCTCGGGCCCGGAGCCGGTCACCTGGGGGGGCAGGTCGTCGCTGCGGGGACCCCGAAGCAGATCCGTCGGAACAGGGCCTCCCTGACGGGCCGCTACCTGAGCGGGAAGGAGAGAATCGAGACGCCGGAGGAACGAAGGACCCCGAAAGACAAGGGGAACAAGTGGGTCACGATCACCCGGGCCTCGGAAAACAACCTGAAGGGAATCAAGGTGGACATTCCGCTGGGGCTGCTCGTGTCGGTCACGGGTGTATCCGGTGCGGGGAAATCGACCCTGGTCAGCCAGATCCTGCACCCCGCTCTGGCAAGAAGACTCCACGCTTCGACTCTCCCCGTGGGGAAGCACGGCGGTATCCAGGGGCTCGAGAACCTCGACAAGGTGATCAACATCGACCAGAAACCGATCGGCCGGACCCCGCGCAGCAATCCCGCCACCTACACCAAGGTCTTCGATCCGATCCGGGATCTCTTTGCCCTGATTCCGGACTCCAGGGCAAGGGGCTACAAGAAGGGCCGCTACTCCTTCAACGTGAAAGGCGGCCGCTGCGAGGCCTGCAAGGGGGACGGACACATACGGATCGAGATGCATTTCCTGGCAGATGTCTTCGTGCCCTGCGAGGTTTGCAAGGGAAGGAGGTTCAACGCGTCCACCCTCGAGATTCGATACAAGGGCCATTCCATCGCGGACGTGCTGGACCTGTCCGTGGCCCAGGCCTTCGATCTCTTCGCCCATCAGCCGAGGATCGCCACGATTCTCGGCACCCTCAAGCAGGTGGGGCTCTCCTACATCAAGCTGGGGCAGTCCGCCACGACCCTGTCCGGGGGGGAGGCGCAGCGGGTCAAGCTCGCCAGGGAACTCTCCAAGAGAGACACGGGCCGCACTCTGTACATTCTCGACGAACCGACCACAGGGCTGCACTTCGACGACATCAAGATGCTGCTCCGGGTCCTGCAGAGCCTCGTGGATTCCGGCAACACGGTCGTGATCATCGAACACAACTTGGACGTGATCAAGACTGCGGACTGGATCATCGACCTCGGACCCGAGGGGGGCGAGGAAGGGGGCTACGTGGTTGCGGCGGGCCCCCCCGAAGAGGTGGTCAAGCTCAAGGGGAGCTATACGGGGCGGTTTCTACGAGCTGCGCTCTGACCCACTCGGGCCGGGCAGATCATCCGAGGAACAGGCGCACAAAGGTGTCGAGCGTAATGTACGCTAACGCAAAGGCCACGACCGGGATGCTGATGCAAACGAATACTTCCTTCAAAAGGTCGATGGCTTCTGCA
>JAQYVQ010000098.1 GCA_030145435.1 Syntrophobacteria bacterium
ACCGCCAGGGATGCCGTTGTGGCCTGTTCCCGCGCCATGGAGGCTGGCTTCGAGATCTCGATCACGGTCATCCTGGGGCTGGGCGGCCGGAAGAAAAGTATGGTCCACGCCCAGGACACGGGAAGGATCATCTCCGAGATCCGGCCCAACTACCTGGGGGCCCTCACCCTGATGGTAGTCCCCGGTCTGCCGGTAGAGGAATGGATCTCCCGGGGAGAATTCGAGCTTCTTTCCCAGGAAGAGATCATCGATGAACTCGGAGTCATGCTGGGATGCATCGAGACCGACAGGGAGATCGTCTTCCGGACGAATCACGCCTCCAACTATCTTCCCCTCGGGGGCGTTCTCCCCCAGGACAAAGAGCGATTGCTCAAGGTCATCCGCGATGCCCGGGCGCAGAGGGTTCCCCTACGGCCCGAGCACCTGCGAGGGCTCTAACCCGGGCGGACCCGTCACGATGACCTGAATCGCTTCTTTCATCGAATCGCAAGGAAACCTGTGGAACCCAAGAAGAAACTCCAATGGCATCGGTACATAACCAAAGGGCTCGTCCAGTTGGCAAAATACACGGTCCCTTACCTGTATTTTGCCTATTTCTGGTTTGTTTGGACCACCAGCAAAGTCATTGACCGGACTTCCCCGCTCGACGATGCGTTGGGCGAGCACGAGAGAGGGTTCGTTGCGGCTATCTGGCACCAGGAGGTGCTTTGCGTACCCTGGGTGTACGGAAGGCTTCACCCCCATACGATTGCCAGTGTGGGGGATTCGGGAGATGTGATCACACGCCTGCTGAAGCTCTGCGGCTATACGGTTTTCCGGGGAGGCTCGAGCACGCGAAAGAGCCGCAGAAGAAAGGTGCTCGAGGAATTCACCCAGCATCTCAAGAAAATCGACAGGCCGGCTGTGGGCATCACGGTGGACGGGTCTTCCGGCCCGGCCTTTCGGATGAAAACAGGGGCCATCGTCATGGCCATGGAAATTCAGGCCCCTGTTTTCGTGGTCCGCACCTGGTGCAAGAGAAGGATCCTGCTTCGCACCTGGGACAGGATGATGCTGCCCCTGCCCTTCAACAAGATCGTGATCCTGGCGGACGGCCCATACCCGTTGCCGGACAATCTGGATCAGCAGGAAGTCTTCGAGCAGTTTCATCGCTTTGTCGAGAATCAACTCCTGGAAACAACCTATAAATGCTTCTCCATGATGGACCATCCCGTGGACGAAGAACTCCTGGCCAATTTCCCTGAAGGCTGGAAACCTGCATCGGAAACGGATGATCCGATCCGGAAAGGAAGCGTTTAGTTGCGAATGAATCGGACCCTCCCCATCCTCCTTGCGGTCTTGTTGAGCCGCTGTGCTTCCGGGCCCCCCGGCACTTCGTATCCGGGCACGGACCTCGTCCTCTACACCAAAGTGGCTTCCCCCGAGGCGCAGGTCGTTGCCCAGGAGGCAACCGAGTTCCTCACGGACCTGGGAGACTATCTCCACCTCCAGGTTCCTCCGGGAAGCCTGCTCAGGATCTACCACTACCCGAACCGCTGGGGACTCTGGTGGCACTTGAACCGGGCGGTCCCGTCTTTTCGATGGAGGCGAGGCGTGTGCTATGAAATCGAAGAGGCCTACGTTGTCACCCTCAGCGGCAACCCGGGAAGAAGAAAATTCCGGAACACCCTACGCCACGAGCTTACCCACTACCTCGTGGCGGCCCACTTCTGCGACGTCCCTCCCTGGATCGATGAAGGATTGTCCCAGGTGATGGCCTCAGGCCCTCCTTTTCCCCACCTCGAGGAAGACCTGTTGGAGAAGGCTCAGAGGGAAGCGAGGAGGGTCAAAGAGCAAGGATGCCTGCAACTCCTGCGTGTCCCGCCAGGCAAGAAACTGAGCCCATCCCAATACGACACCGCGTGCGCGATCACCTACCATTTGCTCACCCGCTGTTCGAGCTCACCGCCGACCGACTTGATTCGGTTTCTCGAGGCGACCCGGTCCGGCGTGCCTCCGGAGCAGACCTTTTCTGAGAGCTGGGGACTTTCGATGGAGGAGGCCTGCCGGGAAACGGTTGCCCGGTCCGAGTCAGGGGTTCGTTGACCGCAAATCTCCGCATTCTATACAATGTTGTGTGGGACGCACAGAGGGCACATACAACATGAAAAGCCACAAGTCCAGAGTCGTCTGGGTCAGGACAAAGGCCCCTTCGCCGGAAGGGCTGCTGAACTCGACCGGGATCCTCCGGAAAATGGTAGAGGCGGGCCTGCAGGAATTGACCGGGTCGGCGAATCCTGCCGCGGCTTGGTCTCGCTTTGTGCGCCCGACGGACATCGTGGGAATCAAGGTGAATTGCCTGGGCGGACCCGAAATGTGCACCCGCCCTGCCCTCGCACAGGCAACGGTCGACAGCCTTCAGGCGCTCCCTCTCCCGCCGAACCGGGCCCTTGTCTGGGACCGGAGCAGCCGGGAACTCAACCGATGCGGGTTTTCCCTGAACAAGAATCGCAAGGAGGCGTACCTCTGTTTCGGGACCGACGAGGGCGGGCTCGGCTATGAAAAAGAGCTCACCGTGAACGGTTCGGTCGGGAGCCTCTACAGCACCTTGCTGACCCGGCACTGCACGGCCATGATCAACATGCCGGTGCTGAAGGACCACGGGCTCTGCGGACTGACGGCCTCCCTGAAGAACATCTTCGGGGCCCTGCACAACCCAAACAAGTACCACGAAGACCGGTGCAACCCCTTCATCGCAGATGCCTATGCCGTGCCCTTTGTCCGGAAGAAACACCGGCTCGTCATCTGCGATGCCCTGCTGGTACAATACAAGGGGGGCCCTTCCTTCCATCCGCAATGGGCGGAGCCGCTGGGGAGCATCCTGCTGGCCGAGGATCCGGTCGCCCTGGACAGCGTCTGCGCAGGGATTCTGGACCGACTCCGGTCCCAGAACGGCCTCCCTCCCATCGAGGAAGGTGGAGGGGTTCCGGCGTACCTCAAGACAGCCGCCGATTCGGAACACGGACTCGGCCGATACAAGACCGAGGAGATCGATCTGAGGGAAAAGGTCCTCCAGGTCTGAGCCCCCTCGGAACGAGGAGCAGAATGGATCGAAGAGACTTCTTGAAAACCGCTGCGGGCAGCGCCTGCCTCCTGTCCATGTCGAATCTTCGACTCGGGTTCGAACATGGAAACACGGGCACCGTGCCCGTGGCGTTCTTCCCGGAGGAGGCCTGGGCGGAAACGCCGGAAGTGCTCCACGAAGCCTCGTATTACAAGAAGCTCGAGCACAAGGAAGTGCAGTGTCTCCTCTGCCCTCGCAAGTGCATGGTCGGCGACCAGGAGCGCGGGTACTGCGGTGTGCGGGAGAACCGACTGGGCACCTACTACACGCTCGTTTACAACCGCCCCTGTACGGCACGCCCGGACCCGATCGAGAAGAAGCCCTTCTACCACTTCCATCCCCGCACCCTCGCCTACTCCCTGGCCACGGCCGGGTGCAACATGAACTGCAAGTACTGTCAGAACTGGGAGATCTCCCAGGTTCGTCCCGAGCAGGTCCGCAACTTCCTGTTGACCGCCCCGGACTGTGCACGGCGGGCAAGGGATCTCGACTGTGTCTCGATTGCCTACACCTACACGGAACCTGTCATCTACTGGGAATACATGTACGACATCGCCGCAGAGGCGAGGAAGGCCGAAATCAAGAACGTGATGATCTCTGCGGGCTTCGTGGAGGAGAAGCCCTTACGGGACCTGCTGCCCCTGATGGATGCCGTAAAGATCGATCTCAAGGCCTTTTCGGACAAATACTACCGCGAGGTCTGTGGAGGCAGGCTCGAGCCGGTCCTAGAGGCACTGAAGATCATACGGGAAGCGGGCGTCTGGCTGGAAATCGTCTATCTCGTGCTGCCCACCCTGAACGACAGTCCGGATGAGATCCGGGCCCTCAGCGCCTGGATCCGAAAAGAACTCGGCCCGGATGTACCGATCCATTTTTCCCGGTTCCACCCTACCTACCTCATGAAGAAACTGCCTCCCACACCGGTGGACACGCTCGAGCGATTGAAAAAGATCGCCCAGACCGAAGGCCTTCGGTATGTCTACATCGGAAACGTTCCCGGGCACCCCGGCGAGAGCACCCTCTGTCCAGAATGCGGGGCCCGGTTGATTCACCGGACGGGCTACAACGTTCGGCTGGAGGCCCTGCAGGGTGACACGTGCAAGCAATGCGGACTGAAGATCCCCGGTGTCTGGTCGAGCCCCTGACCAAGTCATCCGTCTGCTTCTGGATTGGATAAAGCAGGGCGACCCCTTACGACCAGCCTTCGGGCAGGCCTTGCTTCAACAAATGAGAAACGCCAGCTCCGACAACACACCGATGCGCCTTTGCATCGAAAGTGAGCCAGATGCCTTCGAGTTGCATCGCCAGGCCGGCGTAGCAGGCGTCGTATCCTGTGAGGCCCATTCTCGTAAATCGAGCTGCGTCCCTTGCCAGGTCATCGGGCTTCTCAGGATTCCGCTGTGAAGGATGGGACTGATGCCTTCCAGGTAGGCTTCCAATGGGGAAGGGTGAAGTCGGCACAAGACTGCATAGACCGGACCTAGGAGGAGAGGACCGGGGAAGAACGATGGGTCTGCGTTTGTAACCCTCACAGAAGGTCTTCGTTCTCAAGCCAGGCAAACAAGTCTTTGATCATGACACTCAAGGGAGACGTCCGATAGCCAAGTACGGCTGAGGCTTTGCTGTAGTCGCAATGGATACGGGCTACTGCACGGTTGTATTTCTCAGGGGTGAGCATGGGCTCCTTGCCGTCGACCTTCGATTTCAGAAAAAGCACACCAACGATCAGTTTGAGCAGCCATACGGGTTGTACCCGGCGTGTTTCCGCTTTTCCAAGAAGACGCTCTATTTCGTTGACAACATCGACAAAGCGGGCTTCGGTACCGCCAAGAAGATAGTTCTCGCCTGGAACCCCTTTGTCGACAGCGCTGATATGTGCATCCACAATGTCCTTTACATGGCACCACATGGCTTGTCCGGGGGGCACTGCCGGAAGCCTGCCATGATAGATGGGCCGGATGAAATGCCGCGTCCAGTTGTTGGTGTCGTATGGGCCGATGACATTGCAGGGGTTCAGGATGACCCCATTCAATCCCTTCTTGACTGCATCTTTGACAATGTTCTCGGCCAGAAATTTTGTTTTGTTATACATCATGCCGCAGGTGAGGGCGTTGGAGACGGTCTGCTCGTTGACGCATTCATGGGGATGATGGCCGAAGGCGGAAATCGAGGAGGTATAGACAAAGCGTTGCGCCTTTTTCTTTAGGGCCGCGTCCACCATATTCCGGGTACCCTCGACATTGTCGATATACTGCTGGGCATTGTTCTTCGCCCAGGCGCTGGTATTCGCTGCCAGATGAAAGACTGCATCCGTACCCTCGGGAATGGCATGGCAAAGCAGATCGGCATCGCTCAGATTGCCGCCAACCATCGATACCCCATATTTTGAGAGATACTTCAGGTCCACGGAGGGAAGATCCAGAGCAATAATCTTCCATTGCTGTTTTGAAAGCTCTTGGATGAGATTGAGACCGAGAAACCCGGTAGCTCCTGTTACAAAAGCTGTTTTTGACATAGTGAAACTCCTTTGGAAGTTTCACATACTGTAATAGAAGGAGCGACAGGTTTCATTAACCTAGGTTAAGAGGATTCGTTTTCTCGCAGTTTTTTTCGAATGCGGCTCAGGGCGACGGGAGTCATTCCCAGATAGGAGGCAATGTTGTACTGACGCATCCTATCCTCTACTCCCGGAAAGCGTTCCTTGAATCTTCTATATCTCGTTTCGGCATTGTCCGAAAGGAATTCGCTTTCCCGCCTTTCCTTCTCCACAAAGAGCATCTGGGCATACTTCGCGTTTATGACTTGCCAACAGGCATGTCCCTGAATCCCCTCGGTATACTGATCCAGACCGATGTACAGAAGGTCCGAGTCCTCGAGCGCCTGGATATCGTACCAGGAAGGTGTGTGCTCCAGGATGGCACTGAAAGCTGAAAGCATCCGCCCCTCGCCCCGGATGGCGAGAACCTTTTCCTCACCTGGTTCGGTAACGTAAAACACCCGAAATATCCCGGAAACAATGTAGGCCATCTTGTCGGGAACAGATCCCGCCCGAGTGAAATACTCGTTCTTCTTCAGGTGAAGATGCCTGAGATGCGGGATCGCTTTCTGCCACTCCTCATCCGGAATCTCTGCAAAAGAGCCCAGCGTAGCACGCATGGCAGCCAGCCATTCGGGTTTGATCTGCTTCATTTGTGGGGGTCCAGACTTCTGAAATTGTGGAAGAGCCGATCACCGATCCTAGCCCGCTTCCGGTGGATTGGATTGTGGATTGGGGTCGGACCAAGCCATGTATACGATTATAATAGAAAAATAGCAGCTTAGTGAGGCACAAATAGAACTTAGAGGCCACTTTCTATGCTCGAAAATCGACTGTAAACACTGCGTCCTTCCTTGATTATGCCGCCTGCCACCCCATCATCAAGCTCTACTCGTCTGCCTCGGGCCTTGGATCCTAGTTCTTCTTTTATGGTCTCAAGGAACGCCTGTCCACCCACAGCCAGACTATGTGTCCATTTTTTTTCACGACACGGTGCACCTTCTTCCAGTGCGTCATCAACCCAATTCCGTCTCATTGCCACCAAAGCCGCTTCATCATTGATGTCTAACGCTCGCATCAACTCTTTACGATCGATAATTGAGTATCTTTTTCGCTGCGCCATTAGTTCATAATAACCGCAGAAAGGCCATTGACAAGGATGAGAAACGACTCCGGCCCGTACCATATTCAAATCGATGTAGATCATAGCATGAACAAAGTGGTGATTGTTTTCCACAGCGGTTGCATGATAACGGTCTTGCCAAAAGGCGCCCCCCCTACCCTTTCTTAAGTTGAACTCCTGTGCAACTCTCCCTGCTACGAGTTGCATCGAACGGGGAATAACCCCAACGCCGGTGTCTTTGACGAATAGATGAACATGGTTGGAAGTGATCATGTAGTTGAGGACACAAAGCCCGTAACGCTTCCTTGCTTCAAAAAGCCAACGAAGCCATCGTTGACGATCGATGTTGTAGGTAAGCAGGAAAGATCTTTCGTGGCAACGGTGAGTAAGGTGCCAGAAATAACCAGGAATAAAATGTCTGGAGGCGCGAGGCATCGTTTTCAACTCGGCGACTATACTCTGAACCAATATAGGCGATGATGGAACTGTATTGCAGCAAAAGGGGTGCCAACCCCCTTTAGAGGCCAAATTCTCCGGTCAAAAGCTAGATCTTAAGATAATAAAGGGCCTATTTCAGGCCCTTATGTTGTGAAATATCAGACACATAGTCTGGTCCGACCCTATCAACTACTCTATCAACTACTATACTATGGTCCGACCCTATCAACTACTATTAACCTAGAACGGAGAGTGGAGGAGGTTCTTAAGGCCGATAGAAAAGTGGAAGAGAATGCAGTTCTAGCGATTGATTATAGAAACCTCTTCTTTATTTCAGTACCCTAATCAATTAGGCCGCTCACTTTCTCAGCCCATGCGCCTATCTTCTCCCTGTCCCGCCAGTCTTCACTTTCGGTAACGCCAATAAAGTTCATTATCATCTTCTCAAGAGCATCAAGTCTGGAAAACTCAACCCCGCCGCCGAATCTTCCTATGTCAACCGGCACAATAT
>JAQYVQ010000105.1 GCA_030145435.1 Syntrophobacteria bacterium
GAGTGGAGTCAGAACCATGAAATCCTACCGTGAAGAACTCTGGTTCAACGTACCCACCCGCAGGGCCCTGATCAACATCACCCCGCATGTGGACAAAGCCCTGAAGAAGAGCGGCATCCAGGAGGGCCTGTGCCTCGTCAACGCGATGCACATCACGGCCAGCGTCTTCATCAACGACGATGAGTCCGGGCTTCACCACGACTACGAACTCTGGCTCGAGAAGCTCGCCCCTCACGAACCGGTGGCCCAGTACAGACACAATGTGGGGGAAGACAACGCGGACGCCCACATGAAACGCCAGATCATGGGCAGAGAGGTCGTGGTGGCCGTCACAGGCGGCAAGCTCGACTTCGGCACCTGGGAACAAATCTTCTACGGCGAGTTCGACGGCCGTCGCAAAAAGAGGGTCCTCGTCAAGATCATCGGGGAGTGATCCTGCCGGGTCTAGTAGCTGATTTCCCAAGTCACCGCTTGGCTTCCTGGGTCATCCCCACCCCCGCTTTCCCGCACCAGATTCGCACCTACGTTGAAGGCACGGACCGTCAGTTCGGAAGGGGAACCCAGGGAATCTAAGAAGTCCTCCAGCGAATCGAAAGTGTAGATGTAGTGAAATCCGAAAACACACCGAAACGTCCAGACCCCGGGAATGTTCTCGGGCTCGAGCTGGACCTTTCCCGCACCCGTGTCGATCAAGAAATAGATATCCGGGTCCATATTGCTTCCGAGGAAGTCCAGATTCTGGGGGGTCGAGAGAGGAACAACGGGGTTGGGAAATAGCTGAACCAGTATAGGTGCCTGGGTAGGGTCCGTGCATCCTGTGATCAAGGAATGCAGCAACCGAAACCAGGGTCGAAACGAAGGTCGTGCGTCTCATGATGGGGCCCTCTCGAACGGGTTGAAGATCTGCGGTGTCCTGATCTGCGGAAAAGGCACCATGCCAGGAAGAATCTTTCCAAACAATCTAGCGCATTCCGGGCGATCTGTCTGTGACCTGAGTCACACAGAGGGGCGGGCGATTCTGCGCAGGGCTTCTTGATCCAGGACCCGAATCTGGCCGCGCTCGAGTTCCAGGATGCCCTGTCCTTCGAAGTCCTTGAGAATACGGCTCACCACCTCCCGGACACTGCCGAGTTCATCCGCAAGTATCTGGTGCGTCGTCTCCATTGAAACCCCCTTTGTGAGCAACAAGGAGGCGAGCCGCTGATCCATCTTCCCGAAGGCAACCTCTTCGATGAGCGTCATCAGCCGGGTCAGTCGGTCGCCGAAAAACCGAAAGGCAAACTCCCGAAAGGGCGGACAACCTGTCACGGGTCGGGTGAAGAGGCTCTGTTTGATCGCCACGCCCTGCAGAGGGGTCTCGGCCAGGCCCCGGGCCGGATAATCCGAGTTGCCGAGGAGGCAACTCACCGTGAGGACGCAGGCCTCCCCTGCCTGCACCCTGTAAAGCAGGATCTCTCGCCCTGTACTCGTGGAGATGATGACACGAATCGTGCCTGAGGTGACCATCAGGAAGAGGCTGCAGAGGCTCTGCACATCGAAGAGAGTCTCCCCTTCGGGAAACTCCACGAACTGCCCATCCCCCGTCAATTCACGCTGCAGGTCCCAAGGCAAATCGCTCAGCACGGGATAACTCCGGGCCAGATCCTTGTATTGTGTTTCGCTGATCATCCGTACCTCCTCATATCCGGATTCCAGCCTTTAGATGTTGTCCGGCCCCCTTTCCGATGCAAAGGCGATGCTGGCAGAGGAGATCACGACGATTATAGAACCCACGTTGTGTACGACGGCACCCATGATCGGTGACAGGAGGCCACCGCCGCTCGCAAGCACCGCCAAGGCGTTGAAGATCATCCCGAAGGCGATGTTCCACTTGATGGTCCGCAGCATCCGGCGACTCAACTTGATCAGGAAGGGGATCTTCGAGATGTCGTCATTCATGAGTGCAATGTCCGCCGTTTCCAGGGCAACATCGGTGCCGGCAGCGCCCATCGCGATCCCCACATTGGCCGCTGCCAGGGCCGGGGCATCGTTGATCCCATCGCCCACAAAAATGACCGCATCCCCGGACGCTTGAAATTCCCTGATGATCTTGAGTTTTTCCTCCGGCTTCTGTCCCGACCAGGCTTGCGTCAAGCCCACGGAGTCGGCAACCAGCCGGGCAGACTTCTCGTGGTCGCCGGAAAGCATGCCGATACGTTTGATCCCGAGCGATTTCAATGCCCTCACCGTTTCTGCCGCGGAGGGACGAACGTGATCTGAAACGCTGAGGATGCCCAGTGGCCGTTGGTCCTGATAGACAATCAGAGGCGTGGCCCCGTTCTCTTTGAAACGTTCCAGGTGCAGACGCAAGCCTTCCGGGAGGTTCGCAGTGCCACCCCCCAAGTAGGCGCTTCCGACTTCGACCAGACTCCCTCCCACGAACCCTCTCACCCCGAGTCCGATCTCGGTGATGATCGACTCGGCACGCCCGATCGTTATTTTCGCATAATTGGCCGCCTTGAGTACTGCCTGAGCCAGTGGGTGAGTGCTGTTCTGCTCGACGCTGGCCGCCTGTTCAAGGACCGTCTTCTCGTCGATCCCGTCTACGGCAACAATCGCTTCCACACGGGGCTTCCCCTGCGTAAGGGTTCCGGTCTTGTCGAAGAGAACGACATCGGCCCTGCCGGCTTCCTCCAGATATCGGCCGCCCTTCACCAGGATGCCCGATCTCGCCGCTCTCCCTATGGAGGCCACGATCGCCGTGGGGGCCGCGAGGATGAGCGCGCAGGGGCAACCTACGATGAGTATCGTGACGGCCCGGCTGATATCACCTGTCAGGGCCCACGCAACGGCCGCGCAACCGAGAATGGCAGGGGTGAACCAGCGGGCGTACCGGTCGATGAGTCGTATGGCTTGCGGCTTGTGTACCTCCGCCTCGGAGACGAGTTTTATGACCCTGCCCAGGGTCGTATCTTCGCCCACCCTCGAGGCCTCGATTTCAACGACGCCGTTCTGGTTCAATGACCCGGCGTACACGGCATCTCCCATCGTCTTTTCCTGCGGAATGGGCTCGCCGGTCATGGAGGATTCGTCCACCGCAGTGAGCCCCTTCTTCACGACTCCGTCGACCGGAATGCGTTCACCCGGTCGTACGAGCAGGATGTTTCCGATCCTCACATCGGCTGTAGACAGCCTCTCCGGTCGGCCGTTCACGAGAACCGTGGCCGTCTCAGGGGACAGGGTGATGAGGGACTGGATCGCCTTGCGGGCTGAATCACTCGTTGCCTGTTCGATCAATGCACCGAGGACCATGACGAAACTGACGACGGCCGCCGTCAGGAATTCACCCTCGAGAAGGGCGGCAACGATCGCCAGGCTGACGAGTTCGTCCACGTTGACCCTGCGCTCGACAAGCCCCCGGATCGCACCCCAGATGATGGGGGTTCCGTTGAGGGCCACGGAGCCCAGGGCAAGAGCAACCCCGACGGTCGAGAGACTGCCGGTCCCCCTGTCCCACAGATAGCTCGCCAGGGCCAGGGCGCCTGCAAATGCAACCCTGTAAGCGTTCCGGGATCGAACCAGTTCATGGTACACCCCGAGTTGCGAAAACCGCCCTATCATG
>JAQYVQ010000185.1 GCA_030145435.1 Syntrophobacteria bacterium
CCTTTGGCTGACCAACGGGAGGTGGACACCTCGACGTATCGCTATTCTTGCTGCCTTCTACCTTGGGTATCCACTTCTCGAGCTCACAATCTGGCTCGGTTTTCTCCTGGACAACATCTTCTTTCGAGGACACCTGGACCAGCAGGTCAGATCTCCCGTCTTCATCGTCGGCAATCCGCGAAGCGGCACGACCTTCCTCCATCGCCTGGTCGCCAAGGATGCGGACCGTTTCTCCACCATGAAGATGTGGGAAATCCTGTTCGCGCCGTCCATCACACAGCGCAAGATGGTCGCAGGGCTGGCGGCGTTCGATCGATGGATTGGCGGGCCGGTCCGGAAGCGGCTGGACAGGACCGAGCAGGATTGGCAGGAGCAGAATGTGATGCACGAGGTTTCGCTGCGAGAACCGGAGGAAGACGACTACCTCCTTCTGCACATCTGGTCGGCCATGACGATCGGTCTGTCCGCCGGCCTCCTCGAGGAAGCCATCCCGTACACCTACTTCGACACGGCGCTGCCCAGGGAAGCGAGAGACCGCATCATGGCTTTTTACAAACGCTGCCTTCGGCGTCATGTATATGCCGACCGGTCCGCAAGGCGCACCGAAGCTCGACAATACCTGGCCAAGAACCCTGCCCTCTGCCCTAAGGTGGATTCGGTACTCGAGCACTTCCCGGACGCAAAGATCATCTACCTGGTCCGCAGCCCCCTGGAGATGCTCCCTTCCTATGTCAACATGATGATGT
The DNA here is from genome assembly GCA_030145435.1 of Syntrophobacteria bacterium. Classification (GTDB taxonomy): domain Bacteria; phylum Desulfobacterota; class DSWW01; order DSWW01; family DSWW01; genus S015-6. Next base: position 747 of record JAQYVQ010000185.1, read on the forward strand.
TTTCGTGGCGTGTCCTGGGGATCCCTGTGGAAGACCACGCTCTGCGCGACTACCTCATCGACATGGCACGGCACTGGTACGTCCACCCTCTTGAAAGGCTCGGACGAGCACCGGCCGAAAACCACATAATCGTCAAGTACGACGACCTGGTGAGCGCCCCGGAAAAGACCATCAGGGAGATCTACGGTCGGTTCGGCTTCGAGATCGGTCCGGACTTTGAACGGGTCTTGCAGGAGGAGTCGGCCAGGGCTCGCCGCTACAGCAGTCGACACGATTACTCACCCGAGGAAAACGGGCTGAGCCGCCAGCAGATCCTGGATACCTACCGGGACATCTTCGAGCGCTTCGGATTCGACACAGAGGGTCCGCCGTAATCCTCGCCCAGCCCCTGTTTTCCGCCTGGAAGAAACCCCTTTCTTGCTAATGAAATTATTATGTTGATCCCCTCGTTGGTTGACACCAAACATGCCTTTCCCGTATGCTCCACCCGGTTCAAAATAGATCCTTTTAGACAAGCCGGGGCATCCAAATATTTTGAGCAAACCGGCAACGATCATCCTACAAGAGGCCAGAAAGCATGAGTTGGAAGTGGGTCCTCGGAATCTGGACATGCATAGGCATTGCCTGGTGGGTGGTCGCCTTTGTCCTGGTGATGAGTGTCAGAACCCGGCGGCACGGGCCCGGAAAAGCGGACCCGAGACGAATCACCGTTTTCAAGCCCCTTCCGCGCTCCCTCGGTGAAGAGGAGTTCGCGCGGTTCGACAAACCCATAGAATCCTTCATCGCAGACCTGGACGGAAACTGCGAGCTTCTGATCGGATGCCACCGGCCGGATCAGGCACGTCTGGAAGACTATGTCCGAAGGATGCACGAACGGCACCCTGACGCAGATGTCAGGCTGGTGGTGCACGAGAACCCGAACCGATACCCGCACCCCAAGGTCTCATGGATGCGCGTCCTGGCACCCCACGCTACAGGGGAACTCTGGCTCTGGAGCGACTCGGACATGCATGCGCCTCCCGGGACGATCCGGTCGATGCGAGTCGACTACGAGAGGACAAAGGCCCGGTGTCTCACCTCGCCCTACGTTGTCAGGCAGACAGGGACCTCGGCGGAGATGCTCGACACCCTGTACGTCAACCTGGAGTTCTACCCGGGCGTCATCCTGCTGAGCGGCCAGAACATGATCCAGTTCGGTCTCGGATCCGGCATGCTCTTCGAGGCGGAGGACTTCAAGCGGCGGGTCGACTGGGACTTTCTCGGGGGATGCCTGGCAGAGGACTTCCACCTGGGCGGACTCCTCAAGCCCACCCAGGTGGGCTCCATGTGTCTGAGCACCGTGCCGGCGGCCAGAGGCTGGACGGAGGCCCTCTTGCACTACCTCCGCTGGCAGAAGAACGTACGATGGTGCCGCCCCCTGCCCTACGCCGCCCAGTTGATCATTATTCCGTTGCTCGGCTGGCTGGCCTGGTTGCTCACCCACCCACAGGAACCTCTCGCCTGGATCGGACTGTTGACCGTGTTGACCGCGGATTTCATCGCTGCCCTGTCGATCTGCCGGGCGGTGGGCTGCTCGATCGCCTGGAGAAAACTCCACACCATTCCACTCTGGAGCCTGCTCAGGGGGCTCTGCTGGTTCGCCTGCTGGTTCCCGTGGCCCATCGTCTGGCGGGGCCAGAAGTGGTGGTCCCCCCACCAGGATGTCAAGCCCCAAGCCGAAGCTCTGGAGACTCAGCGCGAACCCGGTCTGGAATGAGGACGTGGCAACGTGGCATTCTTCCTTACTAAGCGGCCTCGCCGGATTGAAACGGTTGTGGCGAGCCTTGTCCTGTGTATGTCAGTGGCGTGGGGCATCGGCTGCTCCCGAATCGTCTCTCTCCCCGAGGTAGACCTCGAAGATCCGAAATGGACGATTTGGGAAGGGCAGGCCCTCTGGACGCCCCGATCCGACCTGACCGCCCTCGCCGGGGACCTGATCGTGGCGCGCACCAAGGACAGCGACGTCCTGGTCAGTTTCTCCAAATCTCCATTTCCCATCTTCACGTGCCAGACGACAGGTACGCGCTGGAGGATCGATTTCATCGACAAAGGGCGATCCTATTCCGGGTTCGGCCGGCCTCCGAAGAAATTCATCTGGTTCCTGCTCCCGGACTTGCTCGAGGGGGCCTCGCCTCCGAAACATTGGGGGGTTGACAGGGAGGCGGAGAACGAGTGGTTGTTGCTCAACCGCAAAACCGGGGAAAAGATCCGGGTGGTGCTCGACCGATGAGAGGCCGGGTGATCTGGATCTTCGTGGTGGGGGTGGCGGTCGTCGTGGCGATGGGTCTCTGGCGGCTCCGTCTCGACGTGGACGTGTTCAATCTCCTGCCTTCCGACTCCCGAATGGTTGAAGGGCTCCAACTCTATCAGAGGAGTTTCGGATCCTCCCGCGAGTTGGTCTTCTCCTTGCGGTCACCGGAGGCGGAGCGGACCGAGCGGGCCGCCCGATCCCTGGCAGAGACCCTGGAGGCTTCGGGCCTCACCTCCGATGTGATCTGGCGCAGCCCCTTCCGCGAAGACCCCATCCAGCTGGCCGAATTTCTGGCCTACACGTGGTTCAACCAGCCTCCGGCTGTCTTTCAGAGCGTGGCGCAGAAGCTCCGGGGAGAGCAGATGGAACGCACGCTCGAAAGCACGCTGGACCGCCTGACTACATCCATGAGGCCACTGGAGGTGGCCCGCCTGGCTCACGACCCCTTCGCCCTCACGGATCTCTCGGATCACATATCTTCACCGCTGGCAGAGGGGATGGAAGACCCCTTTGCCTCACCCGACGGAAGCTTCAGGATTCTGTTCGTGCCCATCCCGCCCGAGAAGACCGGGTTCTGGAAGATTCGGAGCTGGGTGACAGAGGTGGCAGCGGTTGTGGAAGACAGGAAGAACGCGGAGGCGAGCGATGGTTCACTGACCCTGCGCATGACCGGCACACCCGCCTTTGTCACCAAGTCCGGCTCGGGCTTGCTGCGGGACGTGCAGTTTGCCGCCCTGGGTACGCTTGTACTGGTGGCCGGGCTGTTCTGGCTGGTCCACCGAAACTGGCGCCCCCTGGCCTGGCTGGTCTGCCTCCTCCTCCTCGTCCTGGTAATCTCCGTCGCCATCGGGGCAATCTTCATCGGGACCTTGAATGCGGCCAGCCTCGGCTTCGCTGCGATCCTCTTGGGACTCGCAGCCGACTACGGGTTGATCCTCTACCAGGAGTTTGCGGTCCATCCCAAGCGCTCCCTTTCGGAGCAACGGTCTGCCGTGGCCCCGAGCATCCTCTGGGCGGCAGTCACCACGGCAGGGGCCTTCTTCATGGTCACCCGAAGCAGT
>JAQYVQ010000191.1 GCA_030145435.1 Syntrophobacteria bacterium
TTCGTTGTCTACGCGAAGATCGTTCTTGCCAACCATTTCAGCCTGAGGAATCGTTTTCTCGGGTACATGCCCGTAAAGAAACCTGCGATCATTCGGGCGTAGTCCGGATCCATGAGACAGTTCTTCTCCACCTGTTTCAACCCCCACATGGCAAGCGGCTTTCCGAGGGCCGGGTGGGCGAGGAGTCCGGTCACGAGCGCGGCCGACCCGAAGTCGGCATCGAAAAAACGCCTGCACCGATCGTCGTACCCGGCGAGGGATCGCTCTGTGAACACCCCCCTGCGTATTGCTTCACGCGCAACGTCTACCGCGATCCAGGCGCTCTGCATGGCGCCGAAGACGCCTTCCCCTGACATGGGATCGATAAAGGCGCCTGCATCTCCGAGGAGCAGGACATGCGGCCCGGATAGCCTCTGGACAGAGCCGTAGGCCGCAAGGGGCCAGCCTTGCACGGGTCCTTCCAGCTTTGCGTTCTTCATTCTTCGCGAGAGACCCGGGTGCTCGGAAACGAAGCGAAGCAACTCTCCCCGGAGCCTTACTCGATCCCGGCTGCAAACGTCTGCACGAACCCCCAGGCCCACGTTTGCCACATCCGCACTCAAGGGAATGACCCACGCATATCCTGGCTGAAGGTTGGAAAGAGGATACAGTTCGATCGTGTTGCGGAGCCCTTCGATGCCCCGGTAGTAGCCTCGAACGGCGAGGAGCATTACCTCCGAATCTCTCTTGAACATCCCGGCAGCCCGTGCAGTCGTGGACCACGCCCCATCCGCTCCGAACACGAGTTTGGCACGAAAAAGGCGGTCTTCCGCACCCGTGGATGCCCTGCAGAGAACAGCATTGTCCTCGCGATCGACGAACTCTTGAAACCTCATCCCATGGAGGAGTTCACAGCCTGCCTCCACCGCCTTCTGCTGTAGAAATCCGTCCAGGAGATCCCTTCGAAGGGTAGTGCCCACGGGGTCTTTGCCCGGCTTCTGCTCCAGGTAGGCAACACTCTTCAGGCCCTTTTCGTCATGGACCTGGATCCCTTCTATGAGCAGTCCCTCGTCCTGCTTCGATGTCCAATCGATATTCAGCCCGTCCAGGAACAGGAGAGAACGGCCTCCCAACAGGTCGCCGCAGATCTTGTGGTATCCCGGAGGGGCCTTCTCCAGGATGATGGTCCGGATGCCCTCCCTGGCCAGGAGAATCCCTGCAACACAGCCGGCAGGGCCTGCCCCTACGATGAGAACATCGGAGTTCGAAATGGACTGGGTGGAGCGCCCGGCCCTCCCGGAGGGGATTCTCTCTTTAGGCGCAGTCACGCAGAGGGACCTCGATCAATCCGGCTTGCTTCCGTACCACACGTGTTTCGTCGTAAACGACAGGGGACACGGTCCGTTAGAATACGCTGATCGGTATCTCAAGACAAGATAAGCGGGGTCTTCGAGGGGCGGGAATTCAGGTGGAGAGGGATTATGTGACCAACATCCCGATGAGGACCCAGAAACCAAGCAAAACGGCGACCATGCACCACCAGAAAAGGGCCCGTTCCTGTTGTTCCGTCATGATCTTCTCCCTATGGAATATGAACGTTCAGAACAGATTAGACCCGGGGTGCCCCTCCCTGTTCCCTAAATGATAATCTGCAATAGATACATATGTTTAGAAGGAATACTGAACAAAATAGGATAGACATCCCGCCTCGGGTATGAGCAGGGAATAGAGTGTTTTCAACTCGTTAGGAGAGAGAAATAGATTGTACAGGAGATGTTGTCTCTATCTGCCTAAATATTTTGCAATTTCTTGTGGGATACGCCGCAGAGTTCGCCTGAACTGGAAGCGGCCAAGGTATTTCCACCCCTCACCGACCAGGGCCGGCAGGGAGCCGGGAACGACCTGTCTGGCCGATGGGCCGATGACCCGTCCCCGGCACCTCTGACAGAACGGGTGGGTGAGCTGCCCTTCGGCAAAGTTACGGCGGAGGTTCCGGTAGGCGTCCGACTGCAGGACCTCGGTGATCGAACGGTCCGCCACGCTTCCAAAGCTGAGAACCCCGTCGAAGTCCAGACAGCACAAGGTGAGGCTGCCGTCCCACAGGATCCCCAGGGTGTCGAGGGCGAGTTGGCAGGTACCGTTCCCTCGCGACTCGACTTCCGCTCCCTCTACCAGGAGGG
>JAQYVQ010000217.1 GCA_030145435.1 Syntrophobacteria bacterium
ACCCGAAAAGCGGTTGATCATCCAGGACCGAAAGGACCGATTTGAAGGTGTAGCTCTTCCGGGATTCTGCGGTTGACGCCGACGGCAGGGAGTTCGCCTCGACCACGTAGCCGGTCACCCGCCTCTTCCCGAGGGGCACCAGGACCCTCAACCCGACCGCGGGAGGCAAGGGGGCGGATTCGGGCCAGAGGTAGGTCAGCGGCTCGTCGATCGGAAGGGGAAGGGCGACCTGGACGTGTGGAGGGTCCGGATTCATCTTGGCCTCAAGGGGTGCCCGCCGGCGCAGACCGGTCCCTTGGTTCCCAGCGCCTCGGTGTGTAAGGGCGCGGGAGCCCGCTCGAGACGGCCTCACTGCTTCTCGTTGGATGCGGAGTCACGGACCCACCCGGCTGCTGAAGCAGCATGGAGCCAAAGGACTTCCGACGCGGCAGGGTCTTCGATTGTTTCTTGATGGTGGAGATGAGCGGACTCGAACCGCCGACCCCCACGTTGCGAACGTGGTGCTCTCCCAGCTGAGCTACATCCCCATAATGGCTTTCCTCTTGTATAACGCAGTGTCCCGAAAAAGACAAGGCCCGTCGGGGCCGGGGTCGAACGAGAGCCCGGAGCTTGACACATTCACTCCCTTTATACTAAGGATTGACACAGGTGCCGGGCCAATCGCCAGAGGAAAGGAGAGCTTACATCGTGCAAGCGGAGAAGCCGAACGGAGGCGCGAAGGACCCCAAGGCAGAGGTCCTGGATTGGATAGAAGAGAACCCCCAGAAGGTTCAGCAAGCGGACATCATCGTGGGGATTCCTTCGTTCAACGAAGCAGACTGCATTCCTTTCGTGGCGGAACAGGCAGCGATCGGGTTGAAGACCTACTTCAAGGACTACCGCAGTGTGCTGATCAACTGTGACAATCATTCCGAGGACCAGACCCGACAAGCCTTTCTCTCCGTGGAAACCGATATCCCGAAGATCTACCTTTCGACGCCGCCGGGCGTGAAGGGAAAGGGAAACAACTTCCGCAACCTCTTCCGCAAGGCTGTCGACCTGGGTGCCCAGGCCATCGTGGTCGTGGACGCAGACCTGCGGAGCATCACCCCCCGATGGATCAAGAACCTGGGAGAGCCGCTTTTTCAGGATTACGGATACGTGGCCCCCATCTACATTCGCCACAAGTACGATGGAACGATCACGAACCACATCGCCTATCCCCTCTCTCGGGCCCTGTACGGGAGAAGAATGCGTCAGCCCATTGGAGGCGATTTCGGTTTTTCGGGGGCCATGGCCCGACTCTATCTGGAAGGCCAGCTCTGGGACGACTGTGTTGCCCTCTTCGGGATCGACATTTGGATGACAACGCTGGCGATCAACAGCTCCTATCCAACGGCCCAGGCCTTCCTGGGAGCACCGAAGATCCATCGAGCCAAGGATCCGGCGTCAAGCCTCGGCCCGATGTTTCGCCACGTGATTTCCACGTTTTTTCGCTTGATGGAGGCCTTTGACCAGTCCTGGATGCAGGTGCGGTGGAGCAAGCCGACACCGATCTTCGGGTTTGGCCTGGGCGAGGTGGAGATGCCTCCTCCGGTAAATGTGGATGAAGAGAATCTGTACCGGTGTTTCGTGGACGGGTTTAAGGAAAACGTGCAGGTTTATGAACAAACCCTGACCGGGGACGTGTACCGGAAGACGAAGGAGATTGCCGGGCTCTCCTATGACCAGTTCGAGCTTCCTCCGGCGCTGTGGGCGAAAATCGTTTACGATTTCGCGCTGGGGTTCCATCTGAATGTGGTCCCGCGAGATGAGCTGATTCGGGCGTTCGTCCCTCTGTATTTTGGGCGGACGGGATCCTATGTGAGGACGACGCAGGGCATGGAATTGCGCGTGGTCGAGGACTACATCGAAGAGCAGTGTCTCGTCTTCGAAGAGACCAAGCCCTATTTGGTGGATCGATGGGAGACATCGAAAGGGTAGGTTGACGAGTCTAAAGGGGGCCGTGATGACGAAGATCTTGATCGTTGATGATGAGGCAAGTATCCGGATGCTGTACCGCGAAGAATTTCAGGATGAAGGATACGAGGTCATTGAAGCGGAGGACGGACACAAGCTGACCGAGCGAATCGAGCAGGACAAGCCGGATGTGATCGTCCTGGATATCAAGATGGCAGCCTATGACGGGCTGGATCTCCTGCAGGAGATCCGACAGCAGTTCCAGGACCTGCCCGTGATCATCTCTTCTGCGTACGGGGCGTACAAGGGGGATTACAAGACGCTCGCAGCCGATTACTACGTGGTCAAGTCATCCGATCTTTCCGAGTTGAAGCAAAAGGTGAGGAAGGCGCTGGAGGGCAAGGTGCCGAGCAAAAAGGGCAAGAAAGCTCCTTAGGTGCCGGCCATTTTCTCTTCTTCTCTTTCCTGCACCCGCTTGCATTCCACACAGAGCGTGGCAACCGGGCGCGCTTTCAACCTGCTTTCCGAGATATCTTCTCCACACGCCTGACAGATCCCGAACGTTCCGTCGTCGATCCGCTTCAGTGTTTCTTGAATCTTCACGAGGAGCTTTCGTTCTCGATCGCGGATGCGAAGCAGGAAGTTCCTGTTCGACTCCAGAGCGGCCCTGTCCGTCGGGTCCGGGA
>JAQYVQ010000337.1 GCA_030145435.1 Syntrophobacteria bacterium
CTATTGTCCTACTGTCTGGTGCAACAGTATGGTAGATCCCAGTTATGCCCCTGAAGGTAAACATGTTTTGCAGAATGAGCAGCTTGGTCCGCCGGCTTCTATGTTTTCGGAAAAGCAATGGCTGGAAATAGGGGAACAATATGCAAGAGATCTGGTTGACCTCTGGAAGGATTATGCCCCAAACATGACATGGGACAATATCATTGGTGTTGATACGAATACGCCATATGATCATAACCGAATGAGCAATCTTCTGCCCAACGGCACGATGGCTGGGATTGACCGCCCTCCGCACCAGATTAATGAAAACAGACCAACCCCTGAACTCGCTAACCACAGAACTCCGATAAAGAACCTGTATGCCACGGGCGGCTGTTGGCATGTGGGAACAAATGCCGGTTCAAGTGAATCGTATAATTGCTACAAGATTATTGCAAAGGATATGAATCTTGATAAGCCGTGGGAGGAGCCCGGTAAAGAGGAACCATATTCGTTAGTGGAGAAGTTAAAGACTGTGAGAAAGAGAGTTCAGGATACTGTCAAGAAGGATTGAGAAGAAAGGCAAAGGGGTCAAATCTGGACAATGGACGGGATCTGGCTGGCGCACGTTTCGGACTTCACACCTTGAAGACCCCTCCGGATCGACCCCGGTCTGCCGTGCCTTCGAGACGGCATGCAATAGAACCCAAATAACACCACAAAGAAACAGCCAGTCGGCCGTTCATCGCTGTTCATCTATCAAAGGCTAACCGCCAAGAGGAGGAGGAGTCTAATCCCGGTGGGAGCGAAGAGTTCCTGATGCTCAAGAGGAGGCCTGGTCTACCAAGATAATGGTGACCGTCTTCGGGCCGTGCATACCCCTGAAGAGCGTTGCCTGTATGTCGCCCGTCATGCTCGGTCCGGAGATGAACGTGAGATGACTGGGGACCTTCCCGCCCGCAGCAAACAACTCGTCTGTCACACTCTCATAAACCGGACGAACCCTGTCAACGGGAACGACCGCAATGTGTCGTATCGGGGCAAGGGAAACAAGGCGTGGCTGCTTCTCGTCATGGATCAGGCAGAGCGTGCCCGACTCGGCCACGGCAAAGTCGACGCCCGTGATGCCGGCCTGCGCCTCCTCGAAGGCGACTCGCTTGAAGTCCTCCCGGTCCCGGCAATCCTTCGTCGTGAACACTTCGACGTTGCTCTTCTTGCCCCACCCGGGAAGATCCAGCGCTGAGACCACGTCATCCTCTGAGGCGAGAATCTTGGTCAGCCCCTCTGCCCGGGCGATTTCGGTCAGCTTTTCCAGGGCCTCCTCGGAATCGCGGACCCGATGCACATCACACCCGACGAGCGTCAGGGTCTCCACGAGTTTCTCGACCCTCTCTTCCTCGTTCAGCGCAAGCTCATTCAGGGGGGGCATGATCGGCCTGGGAGGCGACTCCTTCTGTGGGGCAGCCTTCAGCTTGTCCAGAATCTCGTCTTTCACCGATTTCGACATCTTCCCCTCCCTAAGGTGGGGTCAGACCTACACATTTGACAAAGGTATCGAGTAACAACCTTTGTCAAATGTGTAGGTCTGACCCCTATTCTTCTATCAAGGCTTCGCAGAGTCGCCGTGGTCCTTCGTACCGTGCCCCCGCATCCTGTCACGGAACG
>JAQYVQ010000394.1 GCA_030145435.1 Syntrophobacteria bacterium
GTCCAGGTCTGCCGTCAAGTCAACCTGATTGTGACCAAGCGACGGGTGTAAATGTTCTATCTACTCGGTGGTGTCTTCCTGGGATGGTCGTTGGGGGCCAACGACGCCGCAAATCTGTTCGGCTCTGCCGTCTCCTCCCACATGATCCGCTTCTGGAAAGCGGCTCTCCTGGCATCCCTGTTCGTCATCCTGGGCGCGGTCCTCGAGGGAGGGCGCGGGATCGAAACCCTGCAGAGCCTCTCTCCCATGGACCTCGAAATGGCGGTCCTCACCTCGGTTGCTGCGGCGGCAACGGTGACCGGCATGACGCTGCTGCGACTCCCCGTGTCCACCTCCCAGGCGGTCGTGGGCGCCATCGTGGGTGCAGGGCTCCTGCAACACCAACTCCACCTGCAAGGCCTCGTCAAGGTCGCCGTCTGCTGGGTCGGCACGCCCCTGGCCGGTATCCTCTTCGCTGTGCTCATCTACGCTTCATTGCGCTGGGCCTACAATCGCGCCCCCTACAATCTGTTCCAGATGGATCAGATCGTGAGGATCGGTCTCGTGATCGCCGGTTGCTACTCCGCCTATGCGCTCGGATCGAACAACGTGGCCAACGTGACCGCTGTCTTCGTCGGAGCAGGCCGTTTGGACATCTTTACGGCCACCCTGGTCGGGGGTATGAGCATCGCCCTCGGGATCACGACCTTCAGCCGGGGCGTCATGGAAACGGTGGGCAGAAACCTGGTGGCATTGGATCCCTACTGCGCCCTGGTCGTTGTCCTGTCCGGAGCCCTGGCGGTCCACGTCTACACGTGGGTCGGCGTGCCGGTGTCTTCTTCCCAGGCCGTGGTCGGCGCTGTCCTCGGCGTCGGAATCCTCAAGGGGACACAAACCATCCGGATAAAGACCCTCTTCTCCATCCTTCTGGCCTGGTTCGTGACCCCCCTGATCGGCTGCCTCTTCTTCCTGCTGCTCTATTTTGTGAGCCATCTTCGCTTCGTTCCCTGAGCCTCGAACCTTCTCCCCCTTGATTGTGTCGGGAATTCCATGTATGTAGACGGGAATTCTCCTTTCCCTCTCCCCTCGGAAATCACTTGAATGACGCTCACGATCTTGATCCTGGGAATCGCCGCCGGCCTCTACATGGCCTGGAACATCGGGGCCAACGATGTGGCCAACGCCATGGCCGCATCCGTCGGGGCAAAGGCCATCACGCTGCGGCAGGCTGTATTCATCGCCGGTATCCTGGACTTCGTGGGCGCCGCCTTCATCGGGTCCCACGTTACGTCCGCCATCCGGAAGAACATCGTCGACCCATCCGTTCTGAGCGATCCCCACACCGTGGCCCTCGGCCTGCTGGCGGCCCTCCTGGCTGCAAGCTTCTGGGTCTTCTTCGCCACCTGGCGCCAGTTGCCCGTATCGACCACCCATTCTGTCGTGGGGGCCATGATCGGTTTCGGGCTGATTACCGGGGGAGTGGCTGTCATCCAATGGACAAAGGTCTTGCTGATCGCTCTCTCCTGGATCATCTCTCCCTTCCTCGCGAGCCTGATCGCGTTCCTGATGTTTCGGTTCATTCGAAACCGAATCCTGTCAAGACCGGACATGTTTGTGAAGGCCCTGCGGTGGAGCCCCTTTTTCGTAGGACTCACCTTTTTCATCATCAGCCTTTCGCTGATGATGAAGACGCCACTGGGATCGAGGCTGGGCATCGGGCTGGGAACAGGGGTCCTCGTGTCCTTCGGGATCGCCCTCGTACTGGGCCGCATCGGCCGGTGGACTATCGAAAAGACTATTCTCAAGAGAGGGGAAGAAGGCGTGGAGCAGATTTTTCGCAGGCTCCAGATTCTTACCGCCTGCTACGTGGCCCTGGCCCACGGGGCCAATGACGTGGCGAACGCCATGGGCCCTCTTGCGGGGATCTACATCATCTATGTAACCCATGCCGTCAGTCCCGAGGTGCCGGTACCCTTCTTTCTTCTGGCCTTTGGGGGATTAGGGATCGCCCTGGGTGTAATGACCTGGGGATACCGGGTCATCGAGACCGTAGGCACGAAGATTACCCACCTGACCAACACACGTGGGTTTTGCGTGGATTTCGCCACCGCAACCTGTGTCCTGGTCGCGTCCAAGCTCGGGATGCCCGTGTCCACGACCCATGCCGCAGTCGGCGCGGTGGTCGGTGTCGGCCTTGCCGGGGGCGTGGATGCGGTGGATTTTCGTGTGGTGGGGAAGATCTGCCTGTATTGGGTCATCACCTTACCGGTGGCAGCCCTGACTTGTATGTTCTTTTACAAACTCCTCGAGGCGGTCCTTGCCTAACCAATGGAGGTAATCAAAATGCGCTTTGGCCTGTTCAGTCTCTTTCGGGAGTCTCCCTTCACAAAACTGGAGGAGCACGCAGAAAAGGTCCAGGCAGGGGGAGAGCTCTTTCAAAAAGCAATCAAGTGTTACCTGGACTCCGACTGCGTCGAGTTCGAGGAACTCCATCTCAAGGTAACCGCCCTGGAGAGCGAAGCAGACCGGATCAAGCAGAACGTACGCGCCCACCTCCCCAAGGGAGTCATGTTGCCGGTGGACAAGTTCCAGTTCCTCTGGTACCTGCGGGAGGCGGACAAGGTGATGGACGCGATGCAGGACGCCCTCCACTGGCTCTCGTACAGGACGACCCATGTGCCCGAGCCGCTGGTTGACGACCTCCTCCTGATGGTGGACAAGGCGGTCGAGGTCATCGATCAGTTCCAGCCGATGGTGGAGGGCGCAATTCGATACTTCCACAACTTCTCCGGCAAGGAGAGGGACAAGGTCAAGGACGTCATCCATGATCTGAGACAGAAGGAGTTCGAAAGCGATCAGATCGAGAGGAAGCTCAAGAGCGACGTGTTCACGCTCACGGTGGCCGATCCCGCCACCACCTTCCACCTCATTCGCCTGGTCGAGTACATCGGAGAGATCAGCAACCACGCAGAGAATGCCGGGGATATGATGCGGGCCATGATTGCCAAGTAGACGTCCTCCTGGAAGGTTCGCTGTGTTTCAGGTGAGTGCTGGCGTTAGGTACTGTCATCGGTTCCCTCTCCGATTTGTTTGGGCTCCGTCTCTCCCTCCCCCGAAGTCGCCCGGCACAAATCTCCGAGGCAACCGATGACAGCACCTAACCTCTCGAGCCATGCCGGAATAACATAGCGATCCTTCTCTGTCGTCCAGTTGGCGTCCTCTCCACGACCTACCCCCCTTTGAAAGAAAAAGCGGAAAGAATGGTCCGGCGCTCTTGGCACCTATTCGCGGTCGAGGCGCTTGGCGAGTGCTTTCCTCTGCTCACCCAACTCGCTCCAGCAGTCCTTGAGCGCTTCTTGAACCCGGTACAGCTCGCCCGACCAGATTCGGCCGAGGTCTCTCTTGAGGGCGAGGAGGGTCTTTCGCGCCCGCCTCTCCAGACGGGCCTTGTACCGTTTGTAGAAGATGGCCCCCAGGAGGACCTGGATCAGTCCGAATGTGACGACAGCGCCCAGCCCGGTCATGCTGAACAGGCTCTTCACGATGCTGAACAGGACCTGGAAGGACGAGGCCCAGCCCGGATCTGCCAGGAACCGCCTCCCGGCTTCTTCGTCCGCCAGGGCCATGACCAGGAGCACGAGGAGTGTCAGGTACGTGATGTACTGCACCACGCGAAACCCCACCAGTAGAGGAGCCCGTTGTGCCAGAAGGCGCAACTCGACCTGCTGTTTCCAACGGGCCGAGAAGGCCTCCCAGGCTCCCTCGATGCCCAGGGTCGCCTGGAGTCGATCCCGATACGAGGCGGGCACGCTCCCCTGAAGGGCCTTGTGAAGGACCCGGTTCTCCGCGTTTTCCAGCTGGTCACGCAGTGCCCCCGGTGGTTCGGACGCCTCTTCCGGGGAAGGCGGCCGGGCTTCTTCCCTCTTCTCCCCCTTCCAGGACCTCCATTCCTGCACGACCCGGGCAACCCCGTAGCCCGGACCGACAAGGGGGGCCAGCGTTTTCAGGCGATCGAGGACATACCCCTTCATCCGGGTGTCTACCCAGGCATCCAGGATCTCCTGCCCCTGTTTCTCCCACTCCCCCCTCTCGTCCTCGAACTGTTTCGCGAACTCGTCGAGGACTCGTCCGAGGCTGTCGATATGAACGATCTCGGCCTGAAGGCGAGAGAGGAGTTCCCGGACCTCCCGGTCCAGGTTGGATGACTTGATGGCCATGACCTCCTTGGCTTCTCTGTCACGGAAGATCTCCCGGCGGAAAGCGGGAAACTGGTTCCACGGGCTGGCTACAGGGTTCCGGATGGCTTCCTCGGCCGATACGGGAAAGACCAAAGGCTCCGACACCTCCGCCTTTTGCAGATATTCCTGAAACAGGCCGGCAAGGCTTGCCAACTGTTTGTAACCCTGCTCCAGGTCTTCCCCCTGAAAAAGGAGATCCACCTTGTTCAGAACGAAAGTAAAGTTGGGCCGGGCCTTCGGGACGCCTTCCAGGAATGCGTACAAGGCATGATCTGCGTACTTCTCCGGGGACGTGACAAAGACCAGGACGTCCAGGTGCTCGAGGAAGCGGAGAACCCTCTCACGGTGTTCGCCCACGAGGCTGTCGAAATCCGGGAGATCGCACATGATGATCTGCCGGACCCCGTCCGCCTGATGGATGACTTCGTGCCACGGGACCGCGGTTTTCGTTAGAGCCCGGGGGAGTTCCACCCCCTCGTGCCGGTAGAGGAGCACGCGGTCCGTGTTCGGGCGCCGGTGGCTCGTGGAGGCGATTTCCGCGCCTGCGAGGGCGTTCATGACCGTGGATTTTCCAACGCCGGTCCCGCCCACGAGCCCTGCAACCAGCACCTGGTCCGAGAGAGCATCCAGCCGATCAAGGAGCTTCTGTGAAGAGGCGAGCAGGGCCTGTCTTTCTTCGGGGGTGAGCGCGAGAAACAGGCCTTCTGTTAGGAACCCCCGTATCTCGAGGATTTCCTTCCTCATCCGTTGCGTTGGCACTTCCATGGCGATCCCTGTGTACACATGCATGACTGAGGTGAAATGGACTCAGGATATTGCGAGGAACGAAGTGGGGAGGGAACCCACCAGCTTACGAGGATTCCTTCTCCCCTCTGGGGAGAAGGTCAGGATGAGGGGGGCCTCTGTGACACCCTCACCCTAACCCTCTCCCTCAAGGGAGAGGGAATGCTGGCATACCCCGCTGCCAAGGGTTCCTTCGCTTCGCTCGGAATCTTCGACTTCGCTAACGCTCGCAATATCCACCTTGTATCCGGTATTGGATGCACGACCGCAATCAAGAAAACGCACAGTAGCCCTACCCTCTCTCGAGGTTTGACACCGTCTTTCTCAATGCCTCCAGGTTTGTCATCGCCTCTTCAGACGTTCGAAGCGATTCGAGCTTCCCACTGTACCGGCCCCGCTGCTCCTGAATCACGGACAGCAAGCCTTCCTGATACCGTTCGGCCAGCTCCCGCGCAACCTTCTGCAGCTCACCGTAAGCAAACAGCTCCACCGCGCCCTTCGTTACAAAGGGCGCAAGAAGCGAGTCGACTGCCGCGTCCAGGAACCCCAGCCCGCCACCGATCGCTGCCTCCAGGGACAGGATGAAGATCCCCCAGAGCACCGACGTGGAATAGATGCCCCACTCCTTGTGTTTGGGGATGCCCTGGGAAAGGCTCTCAAAGGTCTCCTGCAGCCAGGCAAGCAGGCGTTCCTGCTCTTTCCAGATGTGTTCCTTTACCTCACCCTCCGTGATGAGGATGTCCTGCTTCCGAAGCGCCCGATAGAGAGGGGACATCTGGTCCTGCGGCGAGAGATGTTCCAGGACATTTCGGTTGAACTGATCCAGCATCCTGTTGACCGGAGAGAGATCCACCTTCTCGCGAAGCTTTGCGAGGGCCCCCTCCCTCGTCTTCCGGGCATCGGGCCTCTTCGAAAAACCGAGCAACCGGAGGGGCGTGGAGATGATCTGGGTCACCATCCTTCGTGGGCGGGCCAACACGTCGTACTTATCGAACAGATTGCGGATCTCAGCCTGGAGATAAGCGCGACTCTCTTCGGAGAATTTCTCCTGTTGCCCCTTCAGGAACGCGTCACATGACTCCTGAAACAGCCGGTCAAGTTCGGAAAGCCATTGCTCTGACGCGTTCTGTTCCTTCTTCAATGCCCCCAGGAGCGTGTCCAGTCGATCCCCGAGGATCTGCGCCTTTCGCGCCCTCTCCTCACGCAGGACGTCGGGCATCGCCTCCGGAGAAAGCGTACGGGAGAAGGCCGTCGCGAAGTCGTCAAAGTCCCCTCCCTCCGGAAGGATCTCCGGGGCTGCACTCGACAGGTAGGAGAAGAGCCAGAAGCGGTCCTCCGGCATCCGGATATCGTGGTCTTTGAACGCGGGTGACAGGTCTTCCTGGTTCATCTCCATGCCTGCCTTGTTCAGGATGAAGAAGAAGGGCTTCCTGTCTTTCTGGATGGTCTGGAGGAATTCGTAGGGGACCCCATCCGCGTACTTCTCCTGGCTGGTCACGAAGACCACCACGTCCGACATCAGGTACAGGTCGTCCGCCATCTGGCGATGGTCGTGTTCCAGGCTGTCCAGGTCGGGCGTGTCCACGAGGATCCAGTGCGAGGTCTCCTTCCGGTCGTGCTCAACGATCAGGATCTCCCCGGCTTGCCCTGTAAACCTTTGCTCTTCGGACGCATCCGCAGAGGCCTTCTTCACCCGTATGCCCGGAATCGGGAAACCTCGCTCCAGGGACATCCCTCGATAGGCATAGGCGATCGGGCCCCTGGTCTTCGGGCGCTCGATGCCGGTCTGGCTCAGAGGAAGGCCGCAGAGGGTGTTAAAGACGGTCGACTTCCCGGTTCCCGTTCCCCCGATGAAGACGATCCAGATACATGGGCGAGGGCCCTCGTACTGCAGTACGGCCCATCGCTTCGAGACCTCCTCGACGGACCGGGCAAGGCCTTCCGCCTGTACGGAAAGCCCGGGGCATCGGATGGAATCGGCCCAGGAGTCGTATCCAGAAGGAGATTTCTCACCGCTCATGGTAGGGTCATCCCGAAGAATTTCGAACAGGGCATACCTTCTCGGCCCGCCTCACAACAATACACTGTGTGATTCGACAAGGGAAGCTTTTGACGCAAGCGGGTGTCGACAGGGCGAATGGGGGGAGGCCGGCGAACCTCTTGAAATTATTCCATCTTTTTGATATATGAACGGCTACTTCTTGTGCGGGATGCTTCGCTGAGTGGCTGGAATCCATTCCATACGGATAGGCAGAATCGAACGGGAGTTTCTCATCATATCAGGATTCTTGCGGGCGCCCCCTTGGATCTTGAGAAACCTCTGAGCAGCAGCCTGCACCTCTTTCTCGTGTTCCCACAAAGGGAACGCGTGCCGTTCGTCCTTCGTTGTCCCTCAGAGCGTTGAGCATCCTTGAATCTTCTTGAAATCGTACGTTGTGTAGAAATCGGGCTGAAGTCAGCCGCAACCGAGCAGAGAAGGAGTCGAGATGATGGACGTATGTGGACGGAACAGGACCCGGAGAACTCGCCGGACAGGACGCAGGAACAGGGGACAGGTCTGCCTCCTGCTGGCCTCTATCGGATTCACCCTCCTCATCCTCTGCCCTGGGGCCCTCGCGGACGAGGTGACCATGGCGAACGGCGATGTCATCACCGGAGAGATCCTGACGCTCAAGGAGGGTAAACTGACCATCAAGACCCCGTACAACGAAACCCTGGAGATCGCCTGGGGGTCGATCGTAAAGATCCAATCCGAGACGCCCGTAGAGGTGGTCTTGACGGACGGCTCGCGTCTCAAGGGAACTCTCCAGTTGAGTGAGGAAGGTGCATTGCAGGTGGCGACCGAGTCGGCAGGGCCTGTGGCGGTTGCAGAAATGGCCCTCATTACCGACATCAACCCCCCCGTGGTGCCGGCCGTAACCTACGAGGGGAATCTCGACGCCGGCGTGTCCTACCTGACCGGAAACACGGACACGGTAAGTGGAAACCTTTCCGGGTTGTTCGTGGCAAGGAGTAAACGACAGCGTTTCACGTTACGCGGGAAATGGTATTACGCAGAGAACGAAAAGGTGGTTAACGCCCGGGAGGCCGGGGGATCCATCAAGTACGACTATTTCGCCACGGAGAAGTTCTACCTCTACGCCAACGCCCTCTTTCTCTACAATCCCTTCAAAGACCTGGACCTGCGAAGCACGATCGGCGGCGGGGCCGGTTACCAGTTCTGGGAAGATGACCGAAGGAAGCTGAGCTTTGAACTTGGTATTTCGTACGTGGACGAGAATTTCCGGGTCGCTGAGGACACCAGCTACCCCGGCGGAAGATGGGCCATAAACTTCGATTATTGGATCCTCCCGGACAAGATCAATCTGTTCCACTTCCAGGAGGGTTACTTCAGCCTGGAGGACTTTAAAGACATGAATCTGATTACCTCACAAGGTCTCCGGTTCATGGTTATCAAGGATTTCTACACGTCCATCGAGGTAGACGTCTCGTACGACAACATACCGTCGCCCGGGTTCAGGAGCACCGATACGGCGCTCATCTTCGGCCTGGGCTACAATTTCAGCTTGTAGTCAACCCGGCTTGCCCCTTTCAACGAAACAAGGAGATTCGCAATGGACATGGAAATCAAACCAATCATCGATCAACTGATGACCTTTGGGACCACCTATGGCTTGCAGATCATCGGTGCGATCATCATCCTGATCGTCGGACGGATCGCCGCCGGGGTAGGCCGCAGTGTGGTGAAGAGGCTGCTCGAAAAAGGGAAAGCGGACCCGGCCATCGTCTCGTTTGCAGGCAGCCTGATCTACTTCCTGGTCCTCACCTTCGCGATCCTGGCCGCGCTGGCGAAGTTCGGGATCCAGACGGCCTCGTTCGTGGCCATCATCGGTGCCGCAAGCTTTGCCGTTGGCTTTGCCCTCCAGGGATCGCTCTCCAACTTCGCCGCGGGCGTTCTGATCCTTGCCTTCCGCCCGTTCCGGGTGGGCGACTTCATCGATGCGGCGGGCGTGATGGGCACGGTCAAGGACATCCATCTGTTCACCACGATCCTGGCCACACCGGACAACGTTCAGATCATCGTTCCAAACAGCAAGTTGTACGGGGACATCATCAAGAACTTCTCGGCCAACGAAACCCGGAGAGTGGATCTGGTCATCGGGATCGGCTACGGCTCGTCGATTCAGGAGGCCTACGAAACCATCGACAGCATACTGAAGCAGGACGAAAGGATCCTTTCCGATCCGGCCCCGCAGATCGCCGTCTCCGAACTGGCGGATTCGAGCGTGAATTTCGTGGTCCGACCGTGGGTCAAGGCGGCAGACTACTGGGGTGTCAAGTTCGACGTCACGCGCAAGGTCAAAGAGACCTTCGACGAGAAGGGGATCGAGATCCCGTTCCCGCAGACGACGGTGCACATGGCCTCTAACTAAGGGTTCGCGCAGAAATAACTTCACAGGGGAAGGGCCAATCATCTCATCATGGGGATGGGTTTTCGCGCCCAGATTTGGGTCAGATTCGGCCGCGACGATCGAGCAAGACCGCAGGCATAGCACCGTTATGTCGAGGATCTTGCGAATGAGGAGGGGTTGAAGATGGCCCAAAGATGGGATGCGAAAATGTGAAGTTATTTCTGCGCGAACCCT
>JAQYVQ010000400.1 GCA_030145435.1 Syntrophobacteria bacterium
GGCCCAACTCCTCAAGAGTGTGCTGGATGATCTTTCGCTAGATGTCCAGGCCACCATTACGCTCCGTACGAAGAAACAGAGTGAAAAGCCGGCTGCGGAAACGAGTCGCAAAAAGGCTCCCGCCAAGAAAAAGAAGAGGGCCAAGGACTGAGAGCGATCGTATGGCCTCCATATCTCGATTCGTCATCATGGTGTCCGAAGCCCCCTACGCCTCCCTGAAGCCCTACACAGCACTCCGGTATGCCGCCTCTGCCCGCAAGCGGGGGCTGGAAACGAGGATTATCTTCATTGCCGATGGGATCTTCTGCGTGAAACGGGGCGTGGGAAGAGGAAGTCAGACCGTCGGCGACTTCGAGGCAAAGGTTCAGGGCCTGATGAAGGAAGGCATTCACGTACAGGCCTGTTCCGCACCCATGCGTTTGTACGCCCTGAAGGAAGAGGATTTGATCGAAGGGGTGACCGTTGCCGAGGATGTGATTGCCCACACGCTGGATGAACAGACAAAAGTGATATGGCTCTAGTCCGGATCGAAGAACTCAAGACCGAATTGCAATCCCTTGGGGTTCGGGTTTTGCCTCCCACAGGCGAGGGCTGCCGCGTGCGGGAAGGGGGGGCAGGGCCTGCGGAGGGGGTAACGCTTGTTCTTGGCGGCACCCCTGCATCGGTTCCGGCCTTTTCGGATTTCGTATCGGCGTCTCCCTTCCGTCTGGAGCGGATTCGAGATCATTGGGAACTGTTTCGTGGAGACGAACGGATTCATTTGCCGGTGACGTTGCCTCCCGTACCGCCTTTCTACCGGAAGTCGACTGCAGAGGGTGTATCGTACCGGAAGATTGCCCTCATGCACGGGGTCGACTGCCTCGCGTCGACGGTGCTTCAGGCATGCAGCTACTGGGGCACGAGGTCGGCCTGTCGGTTTTGTGGGGTGGGGCTCTCGTGGAAGGCCGGAAGAACGGAGCTGAAGAAAGAGCCGGGCCTGCTCGCAGAAGTTGCCAAGGAGGCGAAGAAGAGTGGGGCCAAACACGTAACCCTGACGGCGGGCAGCACGAAGGATCGTCGCCTGGAATGGCAACTCTTCCGGGAAGCGGCGCGAGCCATCTCTAGAGCCGCCGGTCTGCCCGTGCACGTGCAGGTCATGCCTCCGATCACGGGTAGCCAGATGGAGATGTTGCGAGAAGACGGGGTGGCAACCATCGGAATTCACCTCGAGTCCTTCGACCCGGCCGTATTGAAAGAGCTTGCGCCCTGTAAGGCATCCATTCCCCTGGAGGAATACATTCGGGCCTGGGAGGAGGCTGTTCGCGTTTTCGGGAAGAACCAGGTGAGTTCCTTCCTGTTGATGGGGCTGGGCGAGACACCCGAGAGCCTTCTGGACGGCTGTGAACGGCTTGCCTCGATCGGGGTTTACCCCTATCTCGTGCCCTTTCGACCGATTCCAGGAACGCCCCTTGCGCACCGGAAACCGGTGCAGCCGGAGTTCGCGATGGAGATCTACCGGGAAGCAGCGCAGATCCTGGAGACACACAACCTCCACTGGGGAGCCGTACGTGCGGGCTGTGTGCGGTGTCGTGGGTGCTCCGCCCTTCCGGATTTCCAGGATGCCCTGCCCTTGCAGCGGGGGGAACAGGAGGACCTGGAGGAATTCGACCTCGAGGTTACGGAGGGGGGACCCCTCCTGGATGCCTCTTACTCGATTCGCCATGAGGTCTTCGTGAAAGAGCAGGGCATGTTTCGGCAGACGGATCGTGACGAGATGGACGCTCTCTCTGTGCACATCCTTGCCGTGAAGGGCGGAGAGTGCGCCGGGACGGTTCGCATTACGCCCCTTGGGAACGGGGAATGGCTGGGAAGTCGACTCGCCGCACGCCGCCCGTTTCGGGGTCGGGTCGGGGCCCTGCTGGTGAAGAGAGCGGAAGAGGAGGTGAAAAAGCGTGGAGGCAGGCGTTTTCGCGCGTACATCCAATCTTCAAAAGTAGAGTTTTTCGAGCGGTGTGCGTGGAGAAGCCTGAAGAAGATTCCGGATTTTCACGGAAGGCCCCATGTCCTCATGTTGGCCGCAGGACCCAACTGGGAAGAGGGCCCGCCGACCCACTATTCCGGGGAGATGGGGGCCGATTTGGAGAGGTTGCAGCCTTTCAAAGGAGTGGGGTCTACCGGATGAACCTGTCCAGGCTGACGCAGGAACTCAGAGGGTTTGCCGGTATCCAGCGAAAGGGGGCGGTCGGGAAATGCCTGAGGGCGATGGAGGGTGCCTGGGACTTCGGGGACGTCATTGTGGGCCCCGGAGACGATGCAGCCGTCCTGCGGGCAGAGGATGGGGGCTATCTGCTCCTGGCCGCTGACGGGATCCTCCCCGCACTGGTGGAGCAAGACCCGGTGAGGGCCGGCAGGGCGGCCGTGCTCGTGAACGTGAACGACATCTACGCCATGGGGGGAAGGCCCCTGGCCCTGGTCAACGTTCTGGCAGGGGTGGACGAACGGCAAATCGAAGCCCTTTCTCAGGGGATGCGAGAGGAGTGTCGGCGACTCCAGGTCCCGATGGTGGGGGGTCACATATCGCCCGAGGGCCGGGCGCCCTTCCTGGCGGCCAGTGTGCTCGGGAAGGCAAAGGCCCTGCTCACGGACCGGAGTGCCGGTCCGGGTCAGGAGATTCTCCTGGCCATGGATCTTCGGGGTGAGCGGTGGGGGGAGTACCTCCTGAACTGGGATTCCCACGTGAAGAAGGATTCGAACACCCTTTGTGACGACCTGGCGATCCTGTGCGCGTTGGCAGAGGAAGGTGCCTGCGTGGCTGCAAAAGATGTAAGCAACGCGGGCATCCTGGGCAGCCTGGCCATGCTCCTGGAGAATGCAGGGCTGGGTGCGCAGGTCGACTTGAGCCGCATCGAAGTTCCCGATTCCTTCGATCTCCTCGATTGGCTCAAGGTTTATCCGAGCTACGGATTTCTCCTGATCTGCGATCAGGAGGCAAAGGCGGCGACGCTCCGGCGGTTCGAGGAACGGGGCATATGGGCGAACGGGATCGGGCGTACGGACAGCTCCCGAGAATTGCGCCTGTCCTGGAAGGGCGACGAAGACGTCCTGTTTGATTTCTCCAAGACCGGCATCCTCAACCTTCCTCGCTAATGGGCCGGCAGGAGACTGTCGCTATGTCTCGGCAGAGTCTTGCCCTTCGGTGCTGTCCTGGGCTCCCTCTCCGATTTGCTTGGGCTCCGTCTCTCCCTCCCCCTACAAGGCCAAGGAAGGGCTGTCTCAGCCTGAGAAAAGATGTCAGGAACCTTTCTCTACTCTGGGTTCTCCTCCGCTCCCAAACTTACCGAAAAAGGTTCCTGACATCTTTTCTCACGGAGTCGCCCGGCACAAATCTCCGACGGAACCCAGGACAGCACCGAGCGACTCGAGCGCTGCTGGGGAAACATAGCGACAGTCTCCTGCCGGCCCACTCGTGAGCTTAGTGGCCTGATGAGCAATGTTTGGAGATAAGGTACCCAAGGGAGGGTCTTAGGCAAGAGGCGAAAGGCAA
Organism: Syntrophobacteria bacterium; assembly: GCA_030145435.1. GTDB lineage: Bacteria > Desulfobacterota > DSWW01 > DSWW01 > DSWW01 > S015-6. The sequence continues at coordinate 3,524 of JAQYVQ010000400.1, forward strand.
CAAACGATAGGACAGATCAATGGATGGACATTCACCGGATCCTCTTGATACTCTGTCCCTTGAACCTGAGAGAGTATTCCTTTAACCTTTGCCCTTTGACCTTTCGCCTTCGGGAACGAGCCAAACGAACAGAGGGTCGTTTCTCGTCGGCATATGAGAAAGAGAAGAAGGCGAATGGACACCAAACCCTTAACGATTCCGGTCCCCCCCTGGGCACAGACGGAACTGGAACAGGTTCACAGCTACGTACGGGAATCCCTCCCGGAGACCCTGAAGTCCTTCTGGGACAGTAACGGTTTCGGGCTTGCAGGTTTTGATCGACAGCCGTTGCGGCCCTATCTCGTCCTGCTGGTCGCACGACACTACGGTTGTACGGGTGACCGGCCCCTTCGTCTGGCAGCCAGTATCCACATGATTCACATGGCCTCGCTTCTGCACGACCGTCTGGGTTATGCCCGGAAGGCCGCGGGCGTCGAAGAGGATGCGGATCAGGCACACCATCAGCGAGAAGCCCTGGACATCCTGCTCGGGGATTTCTTCTTCTCCAAGGCATCTCGCTTTATCGTTGAAGACGGGGAGACCCGGATCATCGAGGAGCATATCCAGACCTCCCTTGAGAGTGCCGAGGCGCAAGCGAGGCTCGTAAGCCTGGAAAAGGAACTCGACAAGGTCGAGCCTGCGAGGTGCTTCGAGGTCGTGGCGGACAAGGTCTCTCTGCTGCTCACCCTGAGCCTTCGCTTGGGTGCCATCCTCGGAAAGGGGCAAAAAGAGGAGGAGGAGAGCCTGGCCGGATGCGGTTTCTTGCTCGGCAGGATGGTGAGGATCCTTGAAGACCTGTCGATCTGGGAACGCATCTCCCACGAGAGTTCGGCGATTCCGCCGGATGCGAGATTCAGCCATCCCCTGATCCTGCTCTGGGAGAAGGGGGGGAAAGAGGCCTGGGAGGAGGCGGCCCGGCGACTCCACACGTCCGGGGAGCAGGAATTGGCAGGCCTGCGGGCCACGCTCGACGAACAGGGGTATCTGGCCGCCTCGAGGAGGACCGCCTTCGCCTTCGCAGAGCAGGCGTTGGGTCGGCTTGCCGGGTTGCCAGAAACGGAGGAACTCCGATTGCTCGAGGAGGCCGTTCGTTTCCGTTTAGGTCCGGAGCAGCAACCCGGACAGGAGGTCTCTCCTTGAGAGCGATGGTTCTTGCGGCCGGCCGGGGAGAGAGGCTTCGTCCCCTGACCGACACCCTGCCAAAGCCGATGATCCCGGTGGCGGGCAAGCCCCTGATCCACTACACCCTGACCTACCTGAAGAACTGCGGTGTCGAGGAGGTGGTTGTCAACCTCCATCATCTTGGAGACATGATCCAGGAATACGTGGGTGATGGCCGACAATGGGGCCTTCGTGTCTTCTACTCCTGGGAAAGGAATCTTCTGGGCACGGGCGGAGGGATCCAGAAGGCGGCCCCGCACCTGTTGGAGGACGCCTTTGTGGTGATGAACGCGGATATCCTGGTGGAACTGGACCTGCACGATGTGTTCAGATTCCATCGGGAGAACCATGCCGCCGTGACGATGGTGCTGCGCCGGGACCCCGAGGCGGAACGCTATGGGGTGATCGAGACCGACGGGTTCGGACTCGTGAGGCAGGTTCTGGGCAAGCTCGCCGTCGGTTCGGGCCCATGGAACCGTCTGATGTTCACGGGCGTGCATATCCTCGAACCGGAGGTCTTCTCCTACATGGAGGACCAGGAGAACGCCTTCAGCATCATCGATGTGTACCTCGACATGCTCCGGGCCGGTAAACGCATCATGGGCTATGAGATGAAGGGATTCTGGACGGATCTCGGCACCCGGGCTCGCTACGAGGGTCTTCAACAGATGCTGGAGCAGCGTGATGTTACGCTCGATGCCCTCGTTGGAGGATTCGGTGCGAAAAGATCTGGGGCCTGAAGAAGGTATTCTTCGTACAAAGGACACGTGAGCGAAATTGCGCACCGACCCCAACAAGACCCGCTGGCGAAAGATTATCGTCTTCCGAACCGACCGGCTCGGTGATCTGATTCTCTCGTTTCCCGTGGTCGAGGTCCTCAAGGCCTCTCTTCCGGAGGCGCAAATCGACCTGTTCGTCAATCCCTACACGGTCCCTGCGGCAAACCTGCAGAGAAATACCTCCCGTGTCATTCCGGATTGTACCTCTGGGGCAGGTGGCCTCCGAGCCCTCACGGGATTCCTGAAATCGCAGGAGTACGATCTGGCGGTCCATCTCTTTCCCGTCCCAAGGCTCGCCCTCGCCACCTTTCTCGCCGGGGTGCCTGTCCGCGTGGGAACGATCTATCGGTATTTTTCGCCCTTGTACAACCGGAGGATTCGACTCCACCGGAAGACCATGGTCATGCACGAAAGGGATCTGAACCTGAGGGTCATTGAAGGGATTGGGTTTCCTGCGACCCAGGTTTCAGCCGGGCTCGAGATTCCACAGAAGGCGCAACGGGACATCCTGGCGCTCCTTGCCTCGCGAGGAATCGACGCGGGCACAAGCCCGTTTGTGGTGCTGCATCCCGGCTCCGGAGGCTCATCATTGAACTGGCCACCGGAGCATTTCGGATCTCTGGGAAAGAGACTGCTGAAGATGGGTTTCCCGGTGATCTTTACGGGGTCAGACGAGGACCGATCTCCGGTCCATCAGGCAAGAGCCGAAGCGGGAGAAGGAACGACAGATCTCTGTGGGCAGCTCGACCTGGAACATCTGGCAGCCCTGCTTTCTAAAGCCTCTCTCACGGTTTCCAACTCTACAGGTCCCCTCCATCTGGCCGATGCTTTGGGGAAGAAGGTCATCGGACTATACAGTCCCTTTCTTTTCTCGTCCCCGAGACGTTGGGGCCCCTATGGACAGCCGGAGAATGTTTTTGTTCCTGCGGAGAAACAGTGTTCGAAGTGTGCTGCAGAGAGGTGTGAAGAATACAATTGTATGTCATCCATCGATCCGGAAGTGGTTTTGGAAAGGGCGCTTACACTTCTTCCCTGAAAGACCTCAGAATGATGCAAGAACAGGTAGATTGATTATTGCAGTGCCTCCAAAGCTAGGGTGAGCTCATGGGCAATCATTCTGATCTGTTCGTCCAACAAGTAGGGGTGCATCGGCAGGCTGAAGATGCGCCGGGCCGCGGACTCGGATTCAGGGAAATCCCCTTCCTTGTATCCCAGCCCCCCGTAAGCGGTCTGGAGGTGAAGGGGCTTGGGGTAATACACGGCCGTGGGAATGCCCTTTGCCCTCAAGGCGGATTGAACGTCTTCCCTGCGGTCCGCAAGTAGACTGTACTGGGCCCAGGCAGACTGCAACCCATCAGGGACCCGGGGTGTCTGCAGGGATTCGTAGGGTGAGAGTTGCTCCGTGTACCGGGCCGCTACACGATTCCTCGAGACGATTTCTTCCGGAAAGATCTCCAGCTTGGGCAGCAGCAAGGCGGCCTGCAGGGTGTCCATGCGCGCATTCAGGCCGATTCGGGAGTTGTCGTACTTGTCTTTTCCCTTGCCGTGAATCCTCATGGAGATCATTCTCTCCGCCAGTTCGCCGTTCTGCGTGAATACAGCTCCTCCGTCTCCGTAGCAGCCGAGCGGCTTGGCAGGGTAAAAGGAGGTGCAGCAGATATCCCCCAGGGAACAGGCCCGTTTCCCATGATACTCGGCACCGAAGGATTGGGCAGCGTCTTCGATCACGAAGAGACCCTGTTTGACGGCAACGGCGTTGACCCGGTCGTAATCCGCGGGCAGCCCGAACAGATCGACGGGAATGATCCCTCTCGGTTCCAGGGTTGTGGCAGAACCCGTCGGAGGGGCAGGCAAGGGGTAGATCTCCGGATTGTCTTCCTTGCAGGCTTCGATCGCCTTTTCCAGGCAATCGGGATCGATGTTGAACGTCCTGGGATCGATGTCCACGAAGACCGGCGTGGCGCCCAACAGGGAGATGACCTCGGCCGTGGAGATGAAGGTGAAGGGCGATGTGAAGATTGCGTGCCCCGGGCCCACACCGTAGGCCATCAGGGCCAACAGGAGCGCGTCGGTGCCGCTGGCACAGCAGATGGCATGCTCGACCCCGGTGTACTCAGCGAGCCTATTCTCCAACTCCTTGATCTCGGGCCCCATGATGTACTGACCATGACGCAACACTTTGGAGATGCCCTTTTCCACCTTCGTGAGGATTCGACGCTGTTGCCGGGCAAGATCGACAAAGGGAATCGTCCCGCCTTTGCGGCCCTTCGAATCCTGCCTGTCCACGAAATCCTGGGGGGCGATCACTCTGTTGTCGGTTGCGATGAATTCAGGATCACGGCTCAGGATGGCAACGTCCTCTGCGAGGGCATCCGCAGAACGCAGAATGAGTGCTGACAGGGGTGCTTCGCTCTCCAGGGCCGCCTCCGCATCGAAGCCGTGGGAAGAGAGTACGCCTGCTTTCCGCAGGAAGTTCCGCAGGCAGTCCCGCGCCCTTGAAGAAAGGGTTTTAGGGTCGAAGGTCTTTCCTTTCTCCTCCGCAGCGGTTTCCAATGCCTCTTTCAGCCGCTCCAGCAGGACGGGAAGGCAGGCAGCCACGAGCCAGACACGACCCTCTCCCTGCAACACCCTGTCAATGGCCGCCTTTGCCGCGGGACCGTCGGGTCGGTGATCCGCCAACAGGTCGACCGCAACGTCCACATCAAGAACGACGTCCCTTTCAGCCACGGGGGCACTCCTCGACTTTCATGAGATCCTTTGCTCCTTCCATTCCTGATCATCGCAAGGCTTCTCGTTATTAATCTGAAGAAGCGGGAGAGGACGGGTCGGATGAAGCGGGGGATGGGGTGGACTGCTCTCTCTTGATCAGGGACTGAATCCTCTTCTGGTCCTCTGACCCTATGTCCACGAATGCGATGCCTGCCCGGAACGAATAGGGGTGTTCCTCTGTATTTTGGTCGTACCAAACCACCCTTCCGATGAGCGTGAGCGTCTGTTCGCCGTCTGGGACTTCGATCTCCAGATGGGCTTGTTCCGGGGTTGTAGGATCCGGATGGAAGATGTGGAGGGAACCGCTCTGTACGATGTTCGTCATGATCCGCATGCCGGTCTGGGAGAGATCGTTAAGCTGTGCGGAAAGAAATGTCGAGCTGGTGTCCGGACGAGAGGGGAGGTAGATACGAAACTTTATGGGCAATTCCAGTTGATGCCTCTTGAATCGCCGTCGATCAATCTGCAATCGAGCCTCCCTTCCGCGACCAGCGGAGGTATTCATCCTTCACCCGTTCCAGCCATTGTCTGGAGGTCTCCTCGCTTTCGAAGTGGAGGATGCTCCAGACCTTTTCCTCCCCGGTGACGGGATCCTGATAGACCTTGTGGGGAGGCAGCACCTCGATCTCGCTGCCTCTCTGGTAGACGTACCACCCCCGGAGGTAGACCCCGCTGAACAGGGAAACCTCGGCGACGGCAACAAGGTCGGAATCGGAGTCGATCGTATGAAAGCGAATTGCGTCCTGTGACATGGCCCTTCTTTTTTTTCAGGCTGCCTTCAGAGGCCCCGGATCGGGGCGAGCAATAGGAATCCCGGCAGCGATTCGGATTCCAGTTCCCAGTTGGCGAGCAGCTGATGCACGGCCGCCTGCATGAAGTATTGTGAGAACCTTCGACGTTTCTTCTTGAAGGAGATCATGTGTGGCTCTTCCGGGATTCCCACCATCCTCCCCGTCTCTCTTGCGGCCGTCTCCAGACCGCCCATCGCATCCACGAGCCCCAGCTCTTGCGCCCTTTTCCCGGTGAAGATTCTACCGTCCGCGATCTCTTTCACCGTTTCCTGCTTCATCTTCCTGCTCTTCGACACGGCCTCCACGAACTGGCCGTAGATCTCGTCGGAGACTTCCTGTAAATAGCGCTCCTCTCCGGGCGTCATGCTTCGGTAGGGCGAACCCGCGTCCTTGAACTTCCCGCTCTTGATCACAGAGCTTTCCACTCCGATCTTTGACATGAGGTCCCGGACATTCCGCGTGTGCATGGCAACCCCAATGCTTCCCGTGAGCGTTCCGGGGTTCGCAAAGATCTTCTCGGCGGCACTCGCGATGTAGTACCCCCCCGAGGCCGCCACAGATCCCAGAGAGGCTACGACCGGCTTTTCTTCGCGTGCTCGATGAATCGCTTCATAGATCTCCTGCGAGGGTGCTACACTTCCCCCTGGGGAATCGATGCGAACCAGAATCGCCTTCACGTTGGAGATCTTCCGGAATCGTTGTATCTGCTCCGCATAAGGCCTTGCAGACAGGACGATGCCCTTGATCTCCACGAGTCCGATGAGTTTCTTGTGGATGCGGAGAACGATCCGCTCTAGCATTTTTTTGGGGCCTTTTCGGTGAATT
>JAQYVQ010000417.1 GCA_030145435.1 Syntrophobacteria bacterium
TTCGCAGATCGAAGTCGAGGACCTCCAGTTCGAGCTGTCCGGCCTCGATCTTGGAGAAGTCCAGGATATCGTTGATCAGGCTCAGCAGCGCGTCCGCTGAGGCGTGGATCGTTCTCGAGTATTCCTGCTGCTCCGGCGACAACTCGGTTTCCATGAGCAAACCGGTCATTCCGATCACACCGTTCATGGGGGTGCGGATTTCGTGGCTCATGTTGGCCAGAAACTGGCTCTTCGCCACGTTGGCGACCTCGGCCTGCAGGGCCAGCAGGTTGGCGCTCTTGATCGCCTCCTCGAGCCGCCGGTTCGTCTTGCCCATTTCCTTGTGGGCCTGGAGCAACTCTGTCTCGGCGTGCTTCCGTTCGGTAATGTCCCTCGAAGTGATGACAACACCGGCGACGGCCGGGTCTTGAAGAAGATTCTTCCCTATGGTCTCGACATTTCGCCAGGAGCCGTTCTTGTGCCGTACCCGGTACTCGATCTTCAGGGTCTTTTCCGGAATCTGTAACACTTCCGTGAATGCATCACGAACACGCTCGGAGTCGTCCGGGTGGATGACTTCAATCATATCCGTTCCGATGAGTTCTTCAGGCTTGTATCCGAGGATCCGTTCGACCGAAGGGCTGCTATAGTGTCTGCTTCCATCCGCTTTCATGATCGAGATGATGTCGGACCCGTTCTCCACCATCGATCGGAAGCGCCGCTCGCTCTCGTGGAGGCCCTCGAGGGATTTCTCCAGGTCTCGGGTCTTCTGTTGAACAAGGCTCTCCATCTCTGTCCGGTACCGGTTCACTTCCTCGGCAGCAGCCATCATGCTCTGGTTGAGCAGGATGAATTCCCTGTCCAGGCTGCCCGAGAATATATAGCCGGGTCCGCCCGAGGCCAGGTCTTCAGAGGCGGCCCGGGCCTCCTCGATGTGGTGGTAGATGGAACTGAAATAGAGGGCCACGAGAAAGCTGCAGATGAGCAGGCTCAGGATCGAGAACAGGGTGATGATCGTGCTCTCCACAGGGTCGTCGTGTGACCCGAGGGTGAAGGAGTTGATCACAACGAGGGTGATCAGCATGAAGACCACGAAGGAAGCGAACTTGGCCTTGAGGGAAAACAGGTGGGTCGCTTCGAATCTCCCGCCGAGTTCATAGATTGTCTTCTTTGCCTGGGACCGCAGCGCCAGGGTCAGGAAGTCCGAAATCACGTACGTGATGTACAAATAGACCAGCAAGGCGATCAAACCCGCCCGGATTCCCAGGAAAGCTTGCTCCAGTCTGGCTCCGTGGAGCATCACGAGGCCCAGGAGGCCCGTGAAGAGCGCAAGGCCCAAGATCCCTGCTGTGACGGTATTCCATAAAGGGAACCTGGACAGGGCGTGCAACAGGCCCGACAGTTTCTCGGAAGAGAGGGGCCTCGCCAGGTTCATTCCGTGTACGTTGTCGTTGATGATGCGTAGCCTGCTCAATTCCCATCGACGCCCGAAGACCCGGAACAGTCCGAAGCATGCATAGTGGACCATAGAGACAAGAGCAAGGGTCAGAACCAGGGCGTAGACCATCGTGTTCGGCAGGATTTGCAGGATCGAGGTGTCGCCGTGGATGTAGGAGTAGCCGTAGAAGTAGAAATACCCGTACAGGGAGGCGATCTGTCCACCGAGCACGCTGATCAGCGACACGGCAAAGGTGGTGCAGGTCACCCTTGCCAGCCAGCGAAAGATCCGCATGGACGCTTCCCTTTGGGGACGAAAGAACGAAGTTTGTGCTACAGGACGTTTCCCCCCTTCATCGGAAAGATGCGCGGAATTCATGAGTTTTTCGATGGATAAGCCCCAAGAAACTGGGTGGAGGGCCGAGCTTTACAGGAGCCCCTTCTTTTCGAGGAATTCCCGGGCCACATCGGCGGGGCTGCGGCCCTTCTCGTCGACCACGAAGTTGAGCCGCTGCATGGCCCTGTCGGGAAGGGTCCCAGCCAGGGACTCGAGGGCAGGGTGGAAGGAGGGGTGGCTAGGTCTGTTCTGTTGTGGCGATATCGAGAAGCCGGTCTGCCATCTCGATGACATACCCTTTCCCCTTGTCCCCTTTCTCGAGTGCTTGTGTCCAACGCAAGGGAAGGGCCTCGGCTCCGTGGTAGGCGCCGGCCACCGCGCCGGCAATGGCCCCGATGGTGTCTGTATCGCCTCCCAGGTTCACCGCACGAATGATTGCCATCTCGGGGTCTTCTGGCGAGGATAGGACCGCCCAGAGGGCGGCGGAGACGGAGCAGGAAGCCTGGGCGCCCGTTCCCAGGTGGTTGGCGGCCTCCTCCGGGGACGCGGCAAGGTTTTCCACGATCCACCCGAGCGCATCCACGAACTCCT
>JAQYVQ010000473.1 GCA_030145435.1 Syntrophobacteria bacterium
TCGATGCCGAAATCGTGGCAGAAGACCATCAAGCATGAGTTTACTGAGTTGGGTGAGCAAGAGCTTCTCAAGCTCATCGACATACGTTGACCACTGGAGTTTTGTAGCATAATTGTAGCAGAGACGGGCGCGGGGACTGTAAGGTCTTGAGTTGGAGGGGTTTTCTTTGAACCCGCAGGGGACTACCAGTCGCAACCCAGGGTCAAGTAAAAACTCAAAAATAACGGCTAAGTAGCCAACTTCCAATCTATTTTCTTGTGCGCTGGAAGTTGGGAAATGTTGGGTAATTTTAGGATTTCTTCGGCGCGGCGGGCACATTTTGGGCACATCCGGAAGAATACTTCTTTTGGGCTACTCATGCGGGTGCGGAACTCGATCTCTTGGTAGTCCGGGGACGCACCCGGCTTGGATTCGAGTTCAAGCGTACGGAAACACCTTCCGTTACTCGATCTATGCGTACGGTTGTTGAGGACTTAAGTCTAAGAAGGCTCGACGTCATCCATGCGGGCGAGCATACCTTTCCTCTAAGCGGCAAGATTCGTGCTGTAGCCTTTCGGCGACTGCACGAAGATATCGCTAGTCTACGCTAGGTTCTCGATTCAAGAAAGAAATCTCGTAGGCGCCACGATTTCAGCGGCTTCGGCCACAGGATCTTGTAGCAGCATAAGGTTCTTCCGCTTATTCATCTTTCACTCCCTCGCCTGGAAGGTCGAGGCGGCATGACAAGAAGGGATGTCCCTTGGCGTGCCGCTGACTTCAATTAGGCCGTCAGCTTGAGCCTCGCCTCTACGATGTCCCAGGGCACTCTTACTTTGTCATCCTTGTTCCGGTCGATGAGCCCGATTTGCTCCAATCTCCCTCTGGGAGAGGGAGAAGGAATCTTACGATGCTAAGGGATTTCTTAGTGAGCAAGGAGCCCGAGACCCAGTGAGGCCGGGAGATTGCCATTGGAGTAAAGGGTGAGGTCGTTCCGAAAGATTTCGCTCCGTGCGATGTAAAGCTCGGCTTCAAGGAAGCCGTAAAGCGTGAGACCCACGGTGACGCCCGGTTTTCCGTCGCCGTCGTCATCGTTGATCAGTGGATCGTGCGGGTCCACGGAGAGTGGCAGGTCGGGATCGCCGTCGATCCCAATGAGGGTTGGGGTGGCCGGACGCCATATCTTCCAATTCCCGTCCTCCTGGAACACATCCACCACAGCGGTGCGCGGTTCGATGGCCTGTGTAGCGGCATCGTCGAAAGTTGAGACGAAGGGCTGATTGGCTTTGTGCTCAGCATGACAGAAACGGTCGAATTCGACGAGTTCACCGTCTTCTACCGTCTGCCGATAGTTGTATAGAATAATAATATTCCTTTCTGAAGACTCCGGGTCAATGAAGAAGGTGCGCAAAGCTCCCGCGAGAGGATGGTTACGTGCAGTGGTCGTGAAACAAACACGATCAAAGGATCCTGTCTTCACCTGCAAACAGCGAAAGGTCGACGACATCCGACATCGCTTTGTAGCCGGCATCGTTGGGATGGAGATGATCGCCAGAGTCGTAGACCGGAAGGTACCGCTGAGGGTTGCCAGGATCACGCAGGGCCTCGTCGAAGTCAATAACAGCGTCGAACGCATTGCTCGTTCGTATCCACGCATTGATCGCCAGCCGCTCTTCTTCTCCCTCGGATGTGAAATAATTGAAATAGATCGTTCCCTGGAAGGGCAGCAATGTCCCGCCGAAGATTTTAATTCCCTGGGCATGCGCGCGCTCGATGATCTGTTCATATCCGGCAATCATCTCCTCAGCGCTTACCCTGTTCAGCGGGGTGCCTTCGGGGAGCAGGAAAGGTGGCAACCCTGGGAGTCCAAGGTCATTGATGCCCCCCTGGAAAAGGACATGGGTGATCCCGGCCTGCGTGAGAACATCCCGGTCAAACCGAGCCAGAAAGCTGGGCCCGATTACATCGTTCAAGACCCGATTGCCGCTGATCCCCGCGTTGAGCACTGCGACTTTCTGTGCCCCTTTGTAACGGTCAAGGAGTCTTCTCGCCAGCTCGTCGGGATAGCGCACATTGGCATCCAGGGTAGAAAAAAACCCTTCCGTGATTGAGTCCCCGAATGCGACGACGACCTGGGTCGTCGGATGTGCGAGGACCTCGACACCCGTGAGCCAGAACCAGGATATGCTCTTTCCTGCCACCGGCATATCCTCTGTGGCCGTAAAGTCTCCGGCAGGAGAGATGTATGTTGTCTGCCACGCAAGCATGTGCGATGTGGGCGATCCGGTATCCTTGGCTACGTATATGCTGACTGCCAGATCCTCTCCATCAGCAACGGTGAACTGCACCGGGTCACTCATTACCCTTTCGCCGGCCGGGATGGTAAAGGCCCGCGCACCTTTGAAGGTGAGTTCCTTCAAGGTATCCGGCAGAACAACAGCATCTTCCTGGCGGATTCCGATGCTTGCCGCATCAACGATCAGAGGCTCCGTTCCAAAGCGGTTGGAGAGTCGGACACGCAGCCAATCTCCACCGATACTGATGTGGACGATCTGTCGAAGGGTTTCATCGTGGAATCCTGCCGCGCCGGTTCCCCCTCCCATGGGAGGAGATTGCGGACTGGAACTCCAGGTGCCCACCCAGCTCCCCTCGGCCGGGTTCCTCCGTTCGGAGGCGCTTTGGCCATCCTGACACCCGGAGATCAACATCGGTGTGAGCACAAGACAGACCAACGAGATACTCCGTAATGTCAGCATTGCACCTCGTGAAAGGCTTTTCATAAAGATTAACCCCGAACTATTATTCTGCCGTGGTTCATGAATTCCGGAAAGCATAGCATCTTCCCCGATCAAGATACACGGGAAATGACTATGCGGCTGCACATTTCGTTTCAGGCACCAGCGATGCCTTCATCAAGGTTCTCCAGGATGCAGGTGTTCGGATCAGCATGGACGGTAAGGGCCGATGGATCGACAATGTCTTCATCGAACGGGTGTGGCGCAGTTTGAAATACGAAGAAGTGTATTTGAAAGCTTATGAGAATGCGGC
>JAQYVQ010000553.1 GCA_030145435.1 Syntrophobacteria bacterium
AAAGCCCGGCATCTGCGTGGACACACACGTACATCGAATCTCGAATCGGCTGGGGTACGTTCGAACCAAGAATCCGGAGGAGACCGAATTCGAACTCAGGAAGAAGTTGCCCCCCCAGTACTGGATCCCCATCAATGACTATCTGGTGGCCTACGGCCAGAACATCTGCAAGCCCATCTCGCCCTTCTGTTCCCGGTGCAGGCTGGCACCTCATTGTGACAGGGTCGGGGTGGATCGGCATCGGTGAAGCATCGAGGAAGCATGCGCAGCAGGGGTAAGAATCTCAAGCGGGGGAAGCTCCTCAGGCAAAGGTCCTACGCGGTCCCGTCCCTCCTCCTCCTGAATCAGAAGCCGAGGCAAAGAAAGAAGAGAGGCTTTGCCGTCTTCTTCGGGATCTTCCTCGCCGGACTCCTGCTGATCTATGCCTTCCTGCACTCCCGGAACCAGGCCGACGACCCACCCACCCCCTCGCACTCGAGCGACACAGGGTCAAAGGCCCGAAAGGTTTGGCGACCCAGCCCCGGGCTCCTGGCCAAGGCACTGGAAGAACTCGACGGGGCCGATTGTATCGAGCTTTCCGATGGGAAGGGCCCGTCCTACACGCTGCACACGTCATTCGACAAAGAATACCAGCGTTGGGTGGAGAAAAGGCTGCGACGCAGCATGGCCCTGGGCGGGGTGGTCGTGGCCCTGGATCCCCGTTCGGGGCGAATCCTGGCCCTGGCGACCTACAACGAGGATCCCGAGAGGCCGGAGGCATTCTTCTGGAAGGCCTATCCCGCGGCCTCCCTCTTCAAGGTCGTTACGGCGGCGGCGGCTCTCGAGTCGGGGATCCTCGAGCCGAAGTCGGTCCTGGACTACACTGGACGCAACCACACCCTGTACAGCAGGGATCTCGCGCAGAAGACCTACCCATGGTCGAACAAGGTGACCCTCCGGAAGGCATTTGCCATGTCGGTGAACCCGGTGTTCGGCAAGATCGGGATCCATTCTCTCGGCCCCAAAACCTTGCGGGAATACGGGGCCGCCTTCTTCTTCGGTCAGGCCCTGCCGAGTGAGGTCCCCTTCGAAACGAGTCGCCTGCACGTGCCGGAGGATTTCTTCGGCATCGCGGAGATCGCCAGCGGCTTCAACCGCCACACCGAAATGACCGCCCTCCATGCGGCCTGGATAGGCGCGCTCATCGTCTCCGACGGCGCGGCCCCTGTTCCCTGGCTCGTCGAAAGCGCCCAATCCGCGGATGGCGAGGAGTTCTACCGCCACCGGGAAGGGGTTCCGGTCCGCGTCCTCTCTCCCGGAACGGCAAGCGACATGCAGGATTTGATGGAGGCGACCATTCAGCTCGGAACCTGCAGCAAGAGCTTTCGAGCGCGAAGACAGGACAGCCGCCTGCGAACCGTTGTCTTCGGGGGAAAGACGGGGAACATCAACAACAAGACGGACACGATCAAGTATGACTGGTTTCTCGGCTACGGAAGGACCCAGTCGGGGAGTCACGAGCTTGCCCTGAGCGTCATGATGGTCCACGGACGCCTGTTGGGCCACCGGGCCAACGTAATGGCCTACGATCTGTTCAAGAGATATTTTCGACGGAAGAAGGATTAACATCGAAGGTGAAAGGGAAAAGGTCAAAGGGTCAAGGGAAAAGTCCCCTTCGTTCGCTCTTCAATGCTTGATCCATCCCTTTCACCTTTCGCCTTTGCCCTTTCACCTGGGGCGATGAGATGAGTGCAACGCAGCGAATGGGCTTTCCGCAAGCGTCTGTCAGCGCTTTTTCCGTGCCTTCCTCTCCACGATGGCGAACTCATAGCCGCCCACCAGGGCCTGGAAGCTCGCCTGGTTGATGTTCTGGCTGAGTTC
>JAQYVQ010000576.1 GCA_030145435.1 Syntrophobacteria bacterium
GGCGGCTGCACGATCTCCGCACCCAACCCGGGCGTTTCGTTCTGTTCGTAGAAAGAGATGCCCGTCACGGTCTTCCTGTCCGAGGCGATGCCGATAAACCCCCGGATCGTGTCCCAGTACCCCTTTCCCTCCAGAGGGACCGCATAAGCGACCACCTTGTCCCCCTCCGGCAAGACGTACGCGCTTCCCGAGGTGGCAGAAGGGCCCGTCACCCGCTCGAGGAATATCCGGTGCAGCTCGATCGAGGAGGCCTCGGGAGGCAACTCGATGGGAAGAACCTCCAGAACCGCCTTCTCGACGGAAAGCCGCTGGTTTGCCTCCACTCGATCGTGGCTGAAACGGGCGAGGCCTATCAGGATCGAGCTGAAGAAGGCGGTGGCAACAAACATATAGAGCACGGGATACCAGACCTTGTCTCTCATCAGGTCGCCTTTCCCGCGGCTGCAGCCGTTTTTCTCTTCTTCTGTTCCTTCACCGCATAATCGATTATGGGGACGAACATGTTCGCGATCAAGATGGAGAACATGTATCCCGCGTTGAAGACGGAGAAGTTCCGTATGATGATCGCCAGGACGGCCACGAGCACTGCATAGATGATCCGCGCCGGCTGTGTGCTCGGAGAGGAGACAGGGTCCGTAATGATGAAGAAGGCGCCGAACAGAAAGCCGGCACTCAGAATCGCGGTGAACCCATCGTAGAAATTCCGGACCCCCAGCATGTGCAACGCCTGATACAGGAGGGCGTAGGTGACGATGTGCGTGACAATCACGCTCCTGTTCGCGGTCTTCGTGTAGTAGAGGTACAGTCCGCCCACGAGGATCAGAAGTGCGCTCGTCACCCCCATGGACCCACTCATTCGCCCGATCAGGAGATCCATCACCTCGGGAGGCGGGGCCTCGCCGAGCTTTGCGAGTGTCATCGGGGTGGCCGCTGTAATCGCGTCCGGGGCAACCGCCGTGGTCCATTGCTTGAGCGCTCCCCACGGCCCCTGTGCGGGCAGGGCCCATCGGGATGTCATGGCTACAGGGAAGCAGACGTATACAAAGCAGCGGCCCGTCATGGCCGGGTTGAAGACGTTCCGCCCGAATCCGCCGAACACCTCCTTCCCGAAGGCGATAGCGAAGACGATGCCGAAGATCAACACGTGCCAGGGCACATTGGGGGGAATCACCAGGGCGAAGATGACGGCACTCACGAAGACCGCTTCACTGACCGGCTCGCCCCGACTCCTGCAGAACAGGTACTCCGTGAGGAAGCCAAACAGGCAGGACACGGCAACGACCGCCAGGGATCGCCAGCCGAAAAAATAGACCGAGCCCGCCATGCAGGGCACGGAGGCAATCACCACGCGCCGCATGATCGCCTGTTTTCTCAGGATGGGTTTGGCTTCTTGCTGTGGGGAACTCATCTCGCCTGTTCGGAAGTCAGCTCAGCTAGGAGGTCCGCAAGATCCGTTAAGGGACGTTTACACGAGTACTTTTCACAGATGTAGGCCGCAGGCTGTTCATTGACCGGTCCCATCCCTTCCGTGTAAGGGGCGAGAGCGCTCAGCCTCCGGCCCTCTTCTCCATCGGAACAGAGCACCAACACCTTGTTGGGCAGGAACAACTTCTGGACCGCACGAAGCATGGCCTGCGTATCCTCCCCGGACAGATCGCCTGCGATGACGATCTCCCGGCTGGGGCCGATCATGAAATCCAGGGCCGCCAGGAACTGGGTGAACCCTGCCGGATACTGGACGACCGAAGACGCATAGGCCTGAAAGGTCTGATCCGCCCTTTCCTCCCATTCCGTTTTCCCCATCGCTCGGCCCAGGCGCATAAGATTCAAGGCGGCCACCGAGTTGCCCGAAGGAAGCGCACCGTCGTAGGCCTCTTTGCTCGGCACGATCAGGCTCTCGTTCTCCTTCCCGGAGAAGAAGAAGCCCCCCTGTGCTCCATCCCAGAAAAGATCGATCATCGCATCCTGGAGGGTAACTGCCTCTTCAAGAAAGCGAACTTCAAAGGTTGCCTCGTACGCCTCGATCAGTCCCCAGACGAAAAAGGCATAGTCATCCAGGTATCCGGGATACGCCGATTCTCCCTCCCGGTAGCGCCGAAGGAGGAATCGCTTGTCTTTTACCAGTTTTTTCAGAATGAAATCAATAGCCTTGCAGGCCGCCTCCTTGTAGGC
>JAQYVQ010000578.1 GCA_030145435.1 Syntrophobacteria bacterium
CATCGCGAATAGGAGAACAACATGGGGACAAGCACCGGCCAGGATTCCTTCCAGGGCACCTCTACTTATGTGGTGGACCCGGAACTCGCCAAGATCGTGAACATCTCGATCGCACTCGAAATGCCACTGTTGTTGAAGGGGGAGCCGGGCACGGGGAAGACCCTCCTCGCACACGCCCTTGCAGAGAGCCTGGACATGAGGCTCATCGTGCTGAACGTGAAGAGCAACATGAAGGCTGTCGATTCCCTCTACCAGTACGACACCCTCACGCGGCTCAACGACAGTCGCTTCTCCGATTCGGGCAGAGACGTGAGCGACATCAAGAACTACATCCGCATGGGGAAGATCGGCCAGTCCTTCACCGCAGAGGAACGGGTGATTCTCCTCATCGACGAGATCGACAAGGCGGACAGCGACTTTCAGGATGACCTGCTGGACGTTCTCGACCAGATGACCTTTGACATCGTCGAGATCGATGAGACCCTCAAGGCCCTCCATCGGCCGGTGGTGATCGTCACCTCGAACGCCAAGAAGGATTTGAGCGATCCCTTCCTCGGCCGATGCAATTTCCACCACATCGCCTTCCCTGA
The DNA here is from genome assembly GCA_030145435.1 of Syntrophobacteria bacterium. Lineage (GTDB taxonomy): Bacteria > Desulfobacterota > DSWW01 > DSWW01 > DSWW01 > S015-6. Next base: position 591 of record JAQYVQ010000578.1, read on the forward strand.
CCCTGCCTTCATGCGGCGCATCGTGGAGGCGCACTTCCCGGAAATCGAAGATCGACTGGCGAAGGCGTGCATCGAGAGCTTCTTCAAGTTGCGGGCTCTTCCCCAAGTGGAGAAGAAACCGGCAACCCGAGAGTTGCTCAACTGGATCCGCGCCCTCCGCATGGACCCTGACTTTGACCCCAAAGTCCTCCAACAGACCAAAGACGCCCCCTTTCTCGGAGTCTTGTTCAAGAAGAGCGCGGATTTCGAGCACGCGCAGAACTGGAACTCTTATTCGAGGTAGGCTGCAACATGTTTGTCGAGTTCTTCTATACCCTCCGAAAGGCCGGGGTTCCGGCCACACCGACCGCCTTCCTGCGTCTGCAGAAGGCCCTTGACCTGGGCCTGATCGAGTCCCTGGAGGATTTCTACGTCGCGGCAAGGGCGATCATGGTGAAGAGCGAACGCTACTTCGACCTCTACGACAGGATCTTCGCGCACCATTTCTACGGCGTGGAACAGGAAGAGGACTGGGAACAAGAGCTGGAGGAATCCATCCGAATGCTCTTGAACGAATGGCTCCGTGACCCGAAAGAGCTTGCGGAAATGCTGGGCATCGACCCGGAGTCGTTGCCCGACCTGAGCCCGGAAGAACTCGTAAAGTACTTCTTGGAAAGACTGAAGGAGCAGACCGAGAGACACGACGGGGGCAACAAGTGGATCGGCACGGGGGGCACCTCCCCTGTCGGCCATTCCGGATCCCACCCGGGCGGGATGCGCGTGGGGGGGATGTCACGGGGTAAGTCGGCCATCAAGGTGGCCCTGGAGCGGCGCTACCGCGACTACACGCAGAACACCCGTCTGACCTCCTCCCAGGTCGGAGAGGCCCTGCGGCGGCTGCGACACATGACGCCGGCCGGACCGAAGGACGATCTGGACATCGAGGAGACGATACGCCAGACGGTGAAGCTCGGGGGAGAAATCGACATCGTTTTCAGGCGAAGCCTGCGCGACCGCCTCAAGATCATCCTGATGATCGACAACGGCGGATGGAGCATGGAACCCTACGTGGAGGTCGTGCAAACGCTCTTCAACTATGCCCAGGCCCAGTTCAAGGACTTGAAGATCTTCTATTTTCACAACTGCATCTACGACCGGGTGTGGGAGGACCCTCAACGCTGCCACAAGCCCTTCCCCACCACCGACTTCCCGAGGCTCGACCCCACCTACCGGATCATCTATGTGGGGGACGCCGCCATGGCGCCCTACGAGCTCGAGCACCCACGGGGATGCATCGACTACAGCGAGAAGCAGTCCCGAGCGTCGATCGAGTGGCTCGACTTCCTCGCTCAGGTCTTCCGGCACTCCGCGTGGCTGAACCCGATGGTGACCTTCTCCACGGATTACTCCCACGGGTCCTACACCCAGCGCGAGATCGCAGGCATTGTTCCTATGTTTCCCTTGAGCCTGGAAGGACTGGAGCGTGCTGTTTATCACCTGATGGCGAAGAACTAGGAGGCTGTTGAGAAACGGCCATCTGCGGCGCTTGTTGCGAGCGAAGCGTGGCAATCCCCTAGCTTCTTCGCTGCGGCGTGAATCGACCTCATGATTGGCATGGCTCCCTGCTTTCGCGGGGACAAGTTTCGTGCGCCTTGCATCTGGACCTTTTTGAACGGCCTGCACAGAAGCACTTCATTAGGAGGCTGGCAGGGCTGAGGCACCAACGACAGTAGTGCTGTCAGGCGACTTTCCAAAGAGCTTGACTCCGGGGCGAGAGCTGTTTCATTATGGGGTGTGTTCGTCGAAACCCCAGAGTAGAAAGAGGAGCAAACCATGGCAAAGAAGGAACTACTCGCCTTGTTGCAGTCTGCCAGTGTGAAGGACCTCAAAGAGCTGCTCGTGCTGAAAAAGGAATTGGATGCCCTCGAGAAGAAAGAGAAAGCGCTGCTGAAGCAGTTCACATCCGTCTCCAAAGACATCGGTTCCATCCAGACCGCCTTCGGGAAGCCGAGTCGCCGTAAGAAACCGGCCGCCCGCGTCAAGAAGACAACCAGGAAGGGGACGAGGAAGTCTGCGAAGA
>JAQYVQ010000588.1 GCA_030145435.1 Syntrophobacteria bacterium
GATCAATGCTGTGTCGGGCATGCTTGTCTTTCCTCACTTCAACGGGTAATCATCCATGAAGGATATTGAATCAAAGGCGAGAGTGCAAATACCGGTAAGGGTGAGGGGGTTCGGATGAAGAGACCGGAGGGGAAGGCGATCCTGTCATGGAGCGGCGGGAAGGACAGTGCCCTGGCCCTGTATGAGATTCAGCAGGCCGGGGACTACGAGATCACGTCACTGTTGACCACGATCACGGAAGACTACGACAGGAGCAGCATGCACGGGATTCGACGGGTCCTGATCGAGCAACAGGCTGGCTCGCTCGGCATCCCACTTGAAAAGGTGCTCTTGTCTCCTATCTCGTCGAACGAGGAATACGACGCCAAGATGAGGGAAATGCTCGAACGCTACAGAGCAGAGGGCGTCTCGACCGTCGTGTTCGGGGATATCTTCCTCGAGGACATTCGGAAATACAGGGAAGAGAGGCTCGCATCGGTCGGGATGAAGGGCATCTTTCCCTTGTGGGGAAGGGACACGACCGAGCTTGCCCGCACCTTCACGCAGCTCGGCTTCAAGGCGGTCATCACCTGCGTAGATACCGAACAGATGGACGCCGGATACGCGGGCAGGGCTTTTGGCCCGGAGATGCTCGCCTCTCTGCCCGCAGGCGTGGACCCTTGCGGAGAAAACGGCGAGTTCCACTCCTTTGCGTACGACGGCCCGATCTTCACGTGCGCCATCCCTCATACGACAGGGGAGGCCGTCCTGCGGGATGAACGCTTCTCTTTCTGCGATCTGATCCCTGAGCACGGATAGCCGAAGGAAGGGTGACGGCCCGCGTCGAGGTGTTGCCATGAGAACCCTGGATTGCGAATCGATCGATTCCACCTACGTTTCAATCGAAGAGATCCTCCGAATCGAGAGGCCCTTGCTCGAGGAGATGCTCGGGAATCTTGACCTCGAAGAGGCATGCAGGAGGGCAGGGGGCAAGACCGGCAGTGAGGTCCTCCTCGAAGCGGTTGTGAAGCATGCGCGAGCCAGCCCGGACTTTGATAAGACATGCTGGTTTCACTTCAGTCGAAGCCACCCCCGGAACAGCTTCAGCAAGGGAATCCTGCCGTTGAGAGAGGCATTGCCCTTTGTCTGGGGCTTTCTCCTCATGCTTCTGCCCGAAGAGTTCCCCCTCGATGCGTGGTACCGGTTCGCAAAGAATCCCCCTTCGCAGCCTTATCGTAGAAAGTTGAACGATCCCGCGAATTGGGGTTCCTTCGCTCTCTTGCCGCGAGAAGCGGGGCTGTCCTGCAGGGAGTTCGGCACCCACGACTCCCTGGGCGTGCCGGAAATCGTAGGGGACATCTGCTCCGCCTTCCAAGAGGAACACGACTTTGATTTGCTGCGCGTATACCGGGAAAACACCCGGCCTTGCGTGGTCAAGTTCATAGGCAACAAGACAAGCCCGGGACACGTTGCAACCGCACTGCACTATCTGTATCGCCATCTGCATGGAGCCCGCTTTGCGGGCGATTGCAGGGTCGATTTTGATGCAAAGGGCGAAGCGATCACCCCGGAGAAAATACGGAAGGTGGAATTCCTCTGATGCAGGCACGGCCCGCCCTCCTTCCTCGATGCTCAAGTCGACACGCCGCGATTCCGATAACAGAAACAGAACGGAAAAAGGCGGAAAAGCCCCTGAGATTAGAGCGAAATCACGAACCGCCATCCTGGAGAACCGCCATGGAACACACGCCGAGACGAGGGGACTGACCATGCCCTTCAACAAGCCCCTGCGGCCCGACTCCTATGTGCAGCAGACCCTCCTGCGATATACGGGATCCGAGCATACGGAATTCAAGCGTCACGTGCTCCTGACCAACTTCTCCGACTATGTCGAACGCTTCAAGGCCATCGGCGATCACGTTCACCGCAGCCAAACCTGGGACTCGGTCCACAATGACGATCTGGACTGCTCGATGGTGAGTTTCGGGATCGGCTCGCCCGCAGCGGCCATGGTCATGCACTGCCTGGGCTACCTGGACCAGGTGGATGCGGTCATCATGCTGGGGATGGCCGGTGGCCTCGCCGAGGAGATGCAGATCGGGGACATTGTTCTTCCCACGGCTTCGATCCGTGACGAGGGCGCCTCACAGCACTACCTCCACAGCAACACCCCTGCGCTTCCCAATTTCAAGGTTCAGCACGTCATCCAGCAGACCGCCGTGGAGATGGGGATCAAGGCCCGTTCTGGAATCTTCAAGACCACGGACTATCGTATGTGGGAGTTCGATCAGGAGTTTGCCGATGTCATGAGGGGCCAGAAAGTGGTTGCCGTCGACATGGAGATCTCGGCCCTCTTCTCCGTGGGGTATGCCCTCCGGAAGCCCATAGGCGCCATCATGCTTATCTCCGACCTGCCTCTGCTCCGTACCGGGATCAAGCGTTCCGAGTCCACACGCGAGTTCCTGGCGGAGTTCTGCCAGAAGCATCTGGACCTGGGGATCAGGGCGGTGAAGAATCTGAAGAAGGATAAGGTCTTCCAGATCGGCGAAGTCCTGTCCTTTGAATGGTAGAAGCCGTCATCCCATCCCCCCCCCTGCCTTGATCGCCTGCTCTTTGTCCCCTTTCACCCGGAACGTTGACATCAGGGCCCCGCGTGGGCGATGACCATACGCGCCGGAGAG
>JAQYVQ010000604.1 GCA_030145435.1 Syntrophobacteria bacterium
ACACGGTGGTGATTGCCACGGTGCAAAGGAACAGGGAGCTTGCCGAGGCATTGGGGGTCGGGAAGGATTTCATCGCAGGGGACTGCAGGGCGCCGCGAAGGGTATTCAGTGCTGTTCACGAAGGTTACGCTGCAGGGCTCAAGGCATAATGCGGATTCCGCGAGCAAAAGATAATGTATCGAAAGAAATCATAGGGAAACGATTATCTGCAATCAAGGACTTAGGCGTCGATCTATCCCACACGATTCACTACGCCTTTGACCCTTCCTCCACGACCGGGAATATCGAGAACTTCATTGGGGTCGCTCAGGTGCCCCTGGGACTCGCCGGACCCATTCGAATAAACGGAGAATCTGCAAAAGGGGATTTCATCGTCCCACTGGCCACAAGCGAAGGAACACTGGTAGCCTCCTACAGCCGTGGCATGAAAGCGATTTCAGAAGCGGGGGGGTGTATAACGCGTATTCACTCCGACTTCTTCATGGTCCCCTACCTGTTCAGAATTCTGAGCCTCGAAGATGGAATTCGATTTGCCGAGTGGTGTGAACAGCACTCCGAGGAAATTGCGCGCGTGATGGAAGCAACGACCCGGCACGGCAAGTTTCAAGGAATGAGAATAAAGCATGTGGCCCAAGGGGTGGTCGTAGAATTCGAGATGCGTACGGGTGACGCCATGGGTGCAAATATGGTCGTTGTTGCTGCCCATGAGGCCGGCAAATGGATTGTCGAAAATGCCCCAGACATAGAACCGGAAGACTGTCATCTCGTGGACATGGGCAAGAAGGCCGTGGCATCTCGAGCCATGAGGGGCTTTGGAAAGAATGTGACGGCAGAGGTCCGGCTTACGAAGAGCCTTTTGCAGGAGATTTTTCACACCACCGCTGCTGACTGGATGAGCCTCTACAGGGCGGTTCAGGAATACTGGTCCACCACAGGAACGCACGGTCACCAGTGTATGTTCGCAAACGGTCTTGCCGCGCTGTTCATTGCGTGCGGCCAGGATATCGGGTATCTGCCCGAGGCGTCGTACGGATATCTGCTGCCCTTCGAGTTGCCTGACGGAGGCCTGCACGTGACCATTCAAATTCCTTGTCTGGTGGTTGGCACGGTCGGAGGGGGCTCAAGCCTGCCGACACAAAGGGAGTGCCTTCGGATCCTGGGCTGTGATGGACCGGGAGGGGCCCGAAAGTTTGCGGAAATCGCAGCCGGAGTTGCCCTTGCGGGTGAACTGTCCGTGCTTGGATCCAGCGCTGCGAGGGAGTTCGTGGGCGCACACGAGGCATTGGGACGGAAACGACCCGTATCAAGAATCGATGAAGGAACCCCGAAGTGAGAGAAAGTGATCAGATTACCGTAAGGGAGATGTTTCACCGGGCAGCCCGCTGGTTTCCCAACCATGAGGCAGCGGTGGATGAAACGACACGCTACACGTACAGGGAACTGCTCGACAGCGTGCAGCGATGCGCTGCCCTTTACCACGAACTCGGTGTGCGAAAGGGTGACCGGGTAGCCCTGATGCTGTACCCGAGTACGGTTCACTGTATTGCCCTCTTCGCCGCCTTCGAGTTGGGCGCACTGCCGGCCGCTCTGCACGTGCGTGAGACTGCCAAAGCTCTCGCACCGATGGTCGACCGGCTTTCGCCCAGGGTGTTGGTCTACGACGCGGCCATGGAGGAAAAGGCCGCGGAACTCGTCGACTTGTGTCCGGTCGTTACAGGCTCTGTCCGGGCGAGATCATCGGTGCCGGCTGAAGGCCACCCCGAGGCAAAGGCGGTGGCCGAGATCCCGGGCGATCTGAAGGGCTACACCATGGATTTTGAACCGATGCCGGTGTACGAATCCGATCCCGCGGCCATTGTGCTCTCGTCAGGGACGACCGGGATTCCCAAGGGGATCGTGCACACCAACAGTACACTCACGAACGGAGCGCGAGGCGGGGTTTACAACTACAACGGGCTCAAGCCTTCCGACTCCTTGCTGAACATCTTCACCACGTCCTTCGTCGCCTGGTACAACGCCAGCCTTCCGTTCTTCAACGTGGGGGGCAAGCTCATTTTTCGGTCCAAGTGGGATCCCAAGGGGTACCTGGAAGCCGTTCAAGAGGAAAAGGCCACGGTTGCGTTTCTGGTGCCGACCATGTGGCGGATGCTCTTCGCACAGGGAGCCGACAGCGGCGAGTATGATCTCAGCTCGATCAAGTTGGCTGCCTTCGCAGGCGAGGTCATGGACCCGACCACCCTGCAGCGGATCCAGAAGAGCATCAGCCCCCACCTGATGCAGATCTACGGCACCACCGAATTGGGCGCTTCCGCCGGGGCCGTCGCCTTTGAAGAGGACATGATCGGGGACAAGCTGGCCAGTGTAGGAAAACCGATGTTGAACGCGGACATTCGCATCATCGAACCGGGCGGAACGCGGCACGATGAATATCCGATTGGGCAGTCCGGTGAAGTGATCATTCGAGGCCCGTCCGTGGCGAGCCTGGTTTGGAACGACCCCGCTGTTGCCCGCAAGATCTTCGAGCCGGATGGAGCCAATACGTGGTGGCACTCCGGCGACATGGGTCACCTCGACGAAGACGGCTACCTCTACCTGGAAGGCCGGGTGGACGACATGATCATTTCGGGTGGCATCAACATCATGCCCGCCCGGGTGGAGGATGTCTTGCTCGCTCACCCGGACGTGGCGGAAGTCGCAGTGGTCGGGATCCCGGATGCAGAGTGGGGACAGCGGGTGAAGGCATTCGTGGTCTCCCAAGGACCTGCCCTGTCGAATCAGGACCTTGACCGGTTCATGAAGGAGAGCGAGCTTGCGGACTACCAGCGACCTCGCGTCTACGATTTTGTAGAAGGATTGCCGCGAACAGCAACGGGCAAGATCGATCGAAGGGCGTTACGCGAGAGAACCCAGCCATGATTCCTAACAGCCTGTTTAGAAGCCGCTCTTGCGCAGGCCGTTCAAAAAGGTCCAGATGCAAGGCGCACGAAACATGTCCCCGCGAAGGCGGGGATCCATGTCGATAATGAGGGGTACACCTTCCGCCGCAGTGACGAAGGATGAGTGCAACGCCGCAGATGGGCCTTTTTCAACGGCCTGCAAAGGTTGAACAGGGAGGATAAGACGTGAACCTGAAGGAAGAGTTGATCAAGATAGTAGGCGCAGAAGCGGTTCTGGACGAGCCGGACGATCTGCAGCCTTACACCGTAAGACACTCCCTCTGGCAAGCCCCATGGCCGAACGTTGCCGTTTCCGCGGGGAACATGGAAGAAGCACAGAAGGTGATTCAACTTGCCAATGAGAAGAAGGTGCCGCTCAAGCCC
>JAQYVQ010000652.1 GCA_030145435.1 Syntrophobacteria bacterium
ATGAAGCTACTAGACGATGGAGTGATCAGGGACCGTTACGACGTTGTGGTTGTTGGTGCGGGTCTTGGCGGGTTGACCGCTGCCGGGTTGCTGGCCAAGAGAGGGCTGAGGGTTCTTGTACTCGAGCAACACTACATCCCAGGGGGCTGCTGTACGGCGATCCGACGTAACGATGTCACCATGGATGTGGGTGCAGCCTTGCTGTTCGGTTGGGACGACAAGAATAGCGCGCACCCCTTCGTGATGAACGAACTCGAAGAGGAAATCGACATGATTCCTCACGAGTCGACCTACCGGATGCACCTCGGGAAAAAGACGGTCACCTTCTGGCGGGACCTGGACCGTTATCTGGACGAACTGACAGCCGTATTTCCGAACCAGGACAGGGAAATCCGTGCCCTTTACCGTGAGTGCAGGGAATTGTATGAGGTCATGATGGGATTCGCCGTGCATCCCGTGCCTCCCACAGAGCTTCCTCTTGTGGACGGCCTGAAGGCGGCTCTCAAGGATCCACTTGGCATGATGAAGATGCAGAAGCTGATGTCCATGTCCGGCGAGGATCTTCTGACGAAGTACATCACCGATCCGAAAGCGGCGGATTTCTTTGATTTCCTGATTGCCGCCTGCACCACCTGCACGGTCAAAGAGACCCCTGCCAGCATGGTGGTGGCGATCTTCATGAACATGCATCTCGGCGGGACCTGCTATCCCTCCGGCTCTCCCCAGATGCTTCCCAACAAGCTCGAAAAGGCGATCGAGAAATTCGGGGGGCAGATCCTCTACCGAAAGCTGGTGGATGAGATCATGATTTGGAAAGGCGCGGCCTACGGGGTTCGTTTGTCCGACGGCACCGAGATTTTGGCGGACAGTGTGATTTCCAATGCCGACGTCTGGACTCTGTATGGCACGTTGGTCAAGCAGAAGCACATCAAGCCGGAGCGGATGGAGTGGGCGCAGAAATTCGAGCCGACGCCGGCCACGCTGGTGCTCTACATCAGCGTGAAGGAGGAAGCCATTCCCGAAGGTACAGAGCCGATCGAATTCTATGTCCGAAACGTCCACGACGTGCAAGGGGGGGACAATTACATGGTTTATATCCCTTCCCTCGAAGACCCGACCATCGCGCCTCCGGGGACCCATTCCATCACCGCCATGGGTACCAGTCGTGTCGACTGGCCCCGCCCTCGGGATCGGTTCTATCGATCGGAGGAATACAAGAAGCTGAAGGAGGAGGAGACGGAGAGGGTTCTTAATGTGTTGCAAGACAACTATCTGCCGAACTTGAAGGAGAACATCATCAGCATTGATGTGGGCACCGCATCGACCATTGAAAAGTACACAATGAAGTACAAGGGGAACATCGGCGGACCCAAGCTCACGACGGAACAGTTCTTCTTCAACCGGTTGAAGGCTCGCAGTGAATGGAAGAACCTCTACTGTGTCGGTGACTCGACGGCCATGGGTGAAGGCGTCATTTCCGTAACCATGTCGGGCGTGGGTGCGGCCAACATGCTCCTGAAGGACAGGGGATTGCTGACGTACCGGGGACGGGAGTTTTCGAAACATTACGTCAACATGATCGAGGGCAAGCCCTGGACCCCGACCCCGGATCCCGGGGAACCGATTACCGAGGAATCGGCGATGAGAATCGGCAGGGACTGCCAGCATTGCCAAGAGCCGGAATGTCAGAACGCTTGCCCGGCAAACATCGAAACGAGCATGTTCGCCCGGCGTATCGAGTCCGGCAACTTTAACGGCGCCGCAAGGGTGCTGCGGGAGGTGAACCCTCTTTCGGAGGTCTGCGGAATCATCTGTCCTGCCGAGCGGTTCTGCGAGAAGGAGTGCAGCCGGCTGGACTTCAGTGACCGACCCGTGCGGATCCGGGAGCTTCATGGGTGGGTCTGCGGTCACGCGTCCAAATTCGAAGGCTGGGACAGGGCGGTTGCCGCGCAGAATGGCCGCAAGGTGGCCGTGGTCGGCGCGGGACCGGCAGGGCTCACCTGCGCCCATTATCTGGCCCGTCTCGGCTACCAGGTGGACATCATGGACAAGGCGAAGGTGCCGGGCGGGATGTTGACACACGCGGTTCCCGCCTTCCGTCTTCCGGACGAGATTGTGGAGCGCGAGATAGACGGGTTAAGCCTTCCGGGCATGACCTTCCAGTACGGCAAGGCCCTGGGCAAGGACTTCTCCCTCGCAGACCTGGAAACGGACTATCATGCGGTCTTTCTGGCCCCGGGGCTCTGGTCGGGCCGATCGCTCGACATAGCCGGTCTGGAGAAGGCGAAGATGACCGACGGTCTGAGCTTCCTCCAGTCCTGTCGTGGGAACGGGAAGGGAAAGGTGGGGAAGGACGTGGTCGTGATCGGTGGCGGCAGCGTGGCGTCGGATGCGGCTGTTTCTGCCAAGAACTGCGGTGCAAAGCAGGTTACCCTCGTATGCCTCGAAGGCCCGGAAGAAATGCCGTGCCTTCAGACAGAAATCGACGAAATGAAGAACCACGGAATCAAGATAGAGAACGGGTGGGGACCGAAGGCTGCCGCCTCTGAATCCAAGCTCTCCTTTACGCGCTGCAAGTCCGTGTTCGACAAGAGTGGAGCGTTCCGCCCTGTGTTCGACGAATCGAAAACCATGGAGTTGAGCTTCGAACAGGTGATCCTGGCCGTGGGACAGCAAACCGAACCGGCTCTGGCAAAGTACCTGAAGAAGGAATTCGGAAGGGAAGATCGAGTGGAAGTTGACACACGGACCATGCAGGTGGTCGGGCGAAGCGTGGTGTTCGCCGGTGGAGACATCGTTCGCGGAGCCGGGACGGTCGTGGAGGCCGTAGGCGACGGGCGTCGTGCCGCAGCGGCCATCGATGCTCTGTTTGCGGAGTAGGTGAACGGGCACGGGCGCGAAAGAAAGGGAACAAGTGCAACTACTGAACAATGCCCTGATCAAAGATCGATATGACGTGGTGGTCGTTGGAGCCGGTATTGGGGGGCTGACGTCAGCCGCCCTGTTGGCCAAGAAGGGGGTCGAGGTCCTGGTTGTCGAGCAGCATTACATGCCTGGAGGTTGCTGCGGCGCTATCCGTCGTCAGGGCGTCACGATGGACGTGGGAGCCACGGTTCTCTATGGGTTCGGGGAACGGGGATACAACACCCACCGGTTCGTGATGAACGAGCTGGAAGAAGACATCGAGATGATTCCCCGTGACGCGATTTATCACATGCACGTTGATAACTACAGCATCATCTTCTGGCGGGAGTTCGAACCCTTCTTCAAGCAGCTGGTGGAACTCTTTCCGGACCAGGAGAAGGAACTCAAGCATTTCTATGACTATCTGTTCAACCTCTATGAGAGCACGATCCTGAAGAACGAAACGATCGTTCCGCCCACAGAGATGTCGCCGGGAGACAACCTGAAGGCGCTCCTGAAGAACCCTGTGGGTCTAATCAAGATGCTGTCGATGATGTCCAAGAGTGCGGAAAGTGTCTTCGAGAAATTTTTCACGGACCGCAAGGTCATCGACTTCTTCGACATGCTGACCCGCACCTTTTCTTACGTCGATGCGGATGAGTGTCCGGCGGTTCTTTCAATCACCATGTTTGCCGACAACCATATCGGTGGGGCTTACTATCCGTCCGGCTCTCCCCAGATGCTTTCCAACAAACTGGAAAAGGCCATCGAACGGTATGGAGGCCAGATCCTTTACCGTCACCTGGTGGATGAGATTCTCATCACCGACGGAATGGCCCGTGGGGTTCGGCTGGCAAACGGCGTTGAGATCAAGGCCGACCGGGTTGTGTCGGATGCGGCGATCTGGAACCTCTACGGAAAGCTGGTAAGGCCAGAACACATAAAACCGAAGCGGATGAAATGGGCCCAGGTCTTTGTTCCGTGTCACAGCAATTTGATGCTCTACATCGGTGCGGATGCAAAGGCGATCCCGGAGGACGCCCTTCCGATGGAGATCATCATCGAGGATCCGAACAAGGTAGACGGCCACGGCATCACCGTATACATCCCCAGCCTCATCGACCCGACGGTCAGCCCTCCCGGTACTTGCTCCGTAACGATCACCGCTGTTTCGACCCTGGAATGGCCCCGTCCCACCGACCCTGCTTATCAGTCTGAAGAATACAAGCAGATGAAGGAGCAGGAAACAGAGAAGGTGCTGGACAGGCTGAAGCCGCGGTTTCCTAATTTGAGAAAGCACATCAAATCCATGGAAATCGGAACGCCAAGCACCATAGAGCGATATACCCTGAAGAACTGGGGGAATATTGGTGGTCCGAAGCAGATGGTCGGCCAGGACATGATGAAACGGCTCAAGGCCAGGAGCGATTGGAAGAACCTGTATTTGGTCGGTGACTCCACGGTTATGGGGTTGGGTGTCTTGCCGGCCACCACCTCCGGGATCGGTGCGGCCAACATGGTTTTGAAGGATTTGGGGCGCAAGGAATATAGGCCCCGTTCCTTTCCGCGACAGTTCATCCATTTCATAGAAGGAAAGCCGTGGAGCCCCGGGCCGGATCGTTTGCAGCCGATCACGGAAGACTCGGCCATGCGCATGGCCCGTGATTGTGATCATTGCGAAGAAGCAGGTTGTATCAGGGCCTGTCCCGCGAGCATCGACCTCGTGGGTTTTCACCGGAGGGTCGAGTCCGGCAATTTTTCGGGGGCGGCGCGGTCCATGCGGCAGATGAACCCGCTGGCCGAAATCTGCGGCCACGTCTGCCCGGCGGAGATGTTCTGTCAGAAGAAGTGCAACCGACTCGACTATGCGGAGCAGCCTGTACGGATCGCCGATCTCCATGGCTGGGTATGCGGTAAGGTCTCGGGGGCTGAAGGGTGGGACGGTTGTGTGGCGCCCCAGAACGGTCGGCGGGTCGCGGTCGTGGGCGCGGGTCCGGCCGGCTTGACTTGTGCCCACTTCCTTGCGCGGCTCGGGTACAGGGTGGATGTCCTCGAGAAAGCGGAGAAGCCCGGCGGGATGCTGGCAATGGCTCTTCCTCCTTTCCGTATGCCCGAGGATATCGTTGCCCGAGAAATCGATGGGATGACCCTTTCCGGTATGCATTTCGAATATGGAAAGACCCTGGGCAAGGACTATTCGGTTTCCGATCTGGAGCATGACTACGATGCAGTCTTCCTGGCCCCGGGATTGTGGTCCGGCCGTAAGATCGAGGTCCCGGGTGCGGAGAAGGCAGAAACGATCGACGCCCTACGTCTCCTCTGTGCCTATCGGAGCGAGGGTCGGGTGGAGGTGGGGAAGAAGGCCGTCATCATCGGCGGTGGGAGCGTGGCGACGGACGCAGCCCTTGCAGCCAAA
>JAQYVQ010000013.1 GCA_030145435.1 Syntrophobacteria bacterium
GCTCTGCATGGAAGAGGGGGATTACGAGGACGCCCTGAGCTGGCTCTACCAGGTCGAGATGCTCGATCCCAAGACGGAACTCGCGCCCGAGGTGGGCTCGAAGATCGTGGCCTGCCTGGAGCGACTCGGCCGCTTTGCCCAAGCCCAATACAGCCTCGACGCGCGCAGCAGCCTGGATAAGGCCGGTCGCGACGAATTCAAGGGAGACGAGGTCGTTGCTCGCGTCGGGAACGATGTGATCACTCTGGGGGAACTCGACGAGGCGATCGATGCCTTGCCCGAGTGGATGCGTTCCGCTGTCGAGGACCCGGCGCAGAAGAGGGCCTTTCTCGAGCAGTACGTGGCAGAGGAGCTGATCTACCAGAAGGCGAAGAGGCTCGAACTGGACAAGGACCCGTCGGTGCGCAAGCAGGCGGAACGCGCGACGCGGCAGCTGATGATCCAAAAGGTCCTCGAGGATGAGATCAAGGCCAAGGTGAAAATCTCGGACGATGACGTGGACCTCTACTACCGGGCCCATGCGGATCGTTACGGCGAGAAGGAAGCGTTCAAGATCCGAATGATGAAGGTCGACGCGGATCAACTGCAGGGGGTTCGACAGGCCCTCGCGGACGGGGAGGCGTTCGCCGGACTGGCGAAGACGTATTCCCTGGACGAGGCCACGCGTGCGAATGGCGGGGAGGTAGGGGACTGGATCGAAGAAGGCCTGGACCCGACCGGAATGGGCGACCCGAACCGGCTGTGGCAGGCCCTGGCGAATCAGGGCGAGGGGGACGTCACCGAGCCGATCAAGGTGAACGGGGAAACCTATCTCTTCCAGATCACTTCGCACCGTCCCCCACGGCCCTTCAGCCTGGAGGAGGCGAAGAAGCAGGTGGAGGCGGATCTCACCCGGGAGCGGGTGGAAAAGGCGTACAAGGAACTCGTTCAGCAGGCACTCAAGGCCTCAGAGGTGAAGCTGTTTCCGGAACGGATCCGCAAAGACGCCCGGGAAGAAGCCCCTGGCGGGACTTCGCAGGAATGAACCTAATGCGGCTTGCGCCGCAAAGTGAAAGTTAAAAGGGACAAGGTAGAAGGGGTCAGGGAACAGGGCTCGAATGTTTCGACGGAAGACTCTCAATGAACACGGCATGGCCCGGGGATTTCTGGTGAGGAGCAAGATGCGTAGCGTGTTTTCAGCCGACAGGGATGCTGCCAGAAGGATTATCCTCGTCCTCCTCGCCTGCTGCGTCCTCTTCGCCGGGTGCCCCCCCGACGGCAACGAGCCTGCCCAGCCGGATGCCCCGGATGCCCCCGCCCCGGTTGAACTGACGGCTCAGGCGGATCCTGCAAAAGCAAGGATCGGTGAGCCGATCACGTTCCGGATCACCCTGGAGGTCGACCCGAGCCTCTCCGCAGGGCTGCCCGAGGTGGGCTCACGCATCCAAGGTCTTCGGGTCGTGGACATGGGGAAGGAGGGCCCGAAAAAGCGAGAGGGGAGAATCTGGAGTCAGCGCTGGTACGAGTTGAAAGCGGACCTTGCCGGATCGTACGTCCTTCCGGCCGTGAGCATCCCCTATACCGACTCGGAAGGCAAAGACCAGGTGGCCGAGACGAAGCAGGTTTTCGTAGAGGTCGAATCCGTCCTCGGCCGGACAACGGATGAGCAGGACATCCGGGACCTGAAGTCCCTAGAGAAGGCGAAGCGAGAGATCCCGCGCTGGTGGCCCCTCCTGTTGATCGGAATCCTGGCGATCCTCGGATTGCTCGTGGGCCTCATTCTGTTCTTCCGCAGGAAGAGGCGGACCCGGGAAGCGCTTCGGACGCCGGAAGAAATCGCAATGGAAGAGCTCGAGAACCTGGAGGCGACCGGGCTCCTGGAAGAGGCGCGGTACCGGGAGTACGTCTTCGGCCTGTCCCTGATCTTCCGGAGGTACCTGGAGGGGAGGTTTCGTGTCCCGGCAGCCGAACAGACGACCGAGGAGATACTGGCGAGTCTCCGCAGGGCCGAGAATTTCGACAAGACCCTGAAAGAGGCCACCCGGTCCTTTCTCGAGGAAACCGACCCGGTCAAGTACCGCGGCTTGGAGCCCCAGCCGGCAGAGACGGAGACGTGGCGCAACCGGTTGGTCTCGTTCATGGAGCGCGCAGCAGAGACGGAAGACATCCAGGAGGCTGCCTGAGGACATGTTCCGATTCGAAGATCCATGGCTTCTCGTGTTCGGCCTCGTTCTGGTTCCGGTATTCTACGGGTACTTGAAGAGGAAGGGCTCGGGGCGAATCCGCTTCTCCAGCCTGGCGCCCTTCGGCGGGATCCCCCCTTCCCTGTCGGTCCAGCTTCGGAACAGCCTGATCGTGTTCCGATGTATGGGAATCGGGCTCTTAGTAATCGCGCTGGCGCGGCCCCAGGCCGGCCAGAAGGAGACGGAGATCGTCACAGAGGGAATCGACATCATGCTCTGCCTGGACACTTCGGGGAGCATGCGGGCCCTGGATTTCGAGCGGGAGGGCCAGAGAACGGATCGCCTGGACGTGGTCAGGGAAGTGGTCAAGGCGTTCATCCAGAAGCGGCAGAACGACCGAATCGGCATGGTGGTGTTCGGGGAGCAGGCCTTCACCCAGTGTCCCCTGACGATGGACTACGGGGTCCTGCTCAGCTTCCTGGACCGGATCGAGATTGGAATGGCGGGCGATTCCACGGCCGTGGGGTCCGCCCTGGCCACCGGCGTCAAGAGGCTCGAGAAGGTTCCGGGGAAGAGCAAGGTGATCATTCTCGTGACGGACGGGCGGAACAACGCGGGCAGGATTTCGCCGGAGACGGCGGCCGAGATTGCGAAGACCTACAAGGTCAAGGTCTATACGATCGGGGTCGGGGTGGAAGGCGAATCTCCCTTTCTGATGGAGACCCTCTTCGGCAAACGATACGTGTACCAGAAGGTGGATCTGGACGAGGAAACCCTGAAGCAGATCGCAGACGTAACGGGCGGGGCTTATTTTCGTGCCCAGGATACGGCCAGCCTCGAGGAGATCTACGAACAGATCGACCAGATGGAGAGGACCGAGGCAAAGGTCAAAGAGTACATGGAGTATGAAGAGTTGTTTGCCCAATTCGCCTTCCCGGGCCTCCTGCTCATATTGGTGGGATTCGTTCTCGAGAATACGCGTTTCAGAAAGATTCCCTGATGAATTTTGCTGCTCTCGAATATCTCTATCTTCTGTGGATCCTTCCCGCCATGGTTCTGCTGGCCGTGTATTCCTTCCGAAAGAAGGATCAGCTGCTTCGCCTGTTCGCCGATACGGAGCTCTGGGACCGGCTCATGCCCGACGTTCACCGCAGAAGGCAGACCTTCAAGTTCCTCTTGCTTCTCGCAGCCGTTGCCCTGCTGCTCACCTCCCTTCTCAGGCCCCGGTGGGGGTTCCACTGGGAAGAGATCAAGCGCAAGGGG
>JAQYVQ010000103.1 GCA_030145435.1 Syntrophobacteria bacterium
CCTGCCCTTCCCCTCGTCCTTGTTCATCGGAATCCTCGACCACGCAACCGCTTTCTTTACGTCTATTCTATTCTGAACCTCGATATCGGTTCAGTGAACTGGTTCACAGAAATTCTGTGAATTTACATACATATTAAGCGACTCACGAAAGCCACGGGAACCACGTCGACCGCCGAGCATCATGGCACAGTCGACGATCGGAATGTATATCGTTCTGTATTTGTTCGCTTTGTGCGGCAAGCGGCGTGCCAGCCGTGGACCAGTTGTCTAACTAGCCGGATAATCAACAGATCCACAAAAATGGAGAAGACATCGAGGATCCCCAGTGTGTAAACCTGCTTTACGACGGTAAAGTAGGTTTGCAGCAGTGAGCCTGGTTGACGTATCAGGAGATAGCGCGAAGTGCCATCAAGGGGTCGCCTCTAAACCCCTGTCGGGCTCGAGGTACAATTGGAGGAGGCCGGTTTCGGGTCGGAAGGTGCACGCAACTTGGTGCCGAGTGAGGGCTACTGCGCCTTCGTGGCCGCATCGTGAGAGGCCTGACCGAGCAATATCTCCGCCGGCACTTGATGGTCATGCCGGTAATCGTCCCGCACCTTCATGGCCCGGGCCTCCCCGATGCAGGTGCTGACGCAGAGGCCACATCCCATACATCTCGAGGCATCGAACGTTATCGTGTCATTCAACGCCTGATTGGCTCTGTAGATGCATCTCTCAAGGCAGTTGCCGCACTTCTTCTTGCCCACGCATTTCGACGGATCGTGCCCCGCAATTTCAGGCCCTGCATAATGAAACTTCCCTGTATGGAGATAGAAGCGGGTGGGCATACAGATTTCCGTGTCGCAACTGCATATCACGAAGGCCCACTTGCCCGACTGCAGGCAAAATTCGATGCCGTGTACGAGACCTGCTTTGTGGCACTCTCGGAGCATCGATTTTGCCTCTTCCACCGTAACCAGTTCATAGCCCATGTCAAGGTGATAGTAGATGTCCGCGCCGTACAGGACGACCAGGTCTTTCTTGACGGGCTCTTTCCAGCGATTGAGCGCGTACTGACACACACAGGGGCCCAGGGCAAAACGCGCTCCCTTGGGACCTTCGGTATTCACGACGAAGTCCAGCATGTTCTCCGCTGCTTCTGTGGTCACGATGATGCCGTAAGGCAAATAGGGCTGGGCTGATGCAAAGGCCTGGAGGAAGAGCTTCCCCAATCTCGTATCGGTGATCATCTTCTTGGACAGGATGAAATCACCCAGCCGGAGGATGTTCGGCTCGAACCTGCCGTAGAGCCAGTGGATTGCGTATTGAATCGGTCCGACCTTACGAAGTCTCTTTTCGTTCAGGCCGACGTGTTCGGAAAACAGGTGACCTGCAGCCAGAATCGATGTGAGTGTCGAGAATTCGTCAAGGGACATGCCGGGCTTTCGATAGAATCGTTCGTAAGAGTAGCGGTTGAATCAGTTCGCCTGTTTGACCCGGGCGGCGATCAGATCGAGGGCCTCGGCTGCCTGGTCCACGATACCCACGAAGGAGACAAACCCGTGGATCATGCCGTCATAGCGAGCGACTTCCACCGGGACACCCGCCTGCCGGAGCTTTTCTGCGTATGCCTCACCCTCGTCCCGGAGAGGATCGAACTGCGCCGTAATCACGACGGCAGGGGGGAGGTTGCTGTGGTCCGGCGCCAGAAGCGGCGATGCATACGGGTCCGCCCGGTCTTCCGGCTTGGGCAGGTATTGTGACCGGAACCATTCCATCCCTTCTTTTGTGAGAAAGAACCCTGTGCCAAAGTTATTGTAAGATCCGGTGTCCAGTGCGGAGAGGTTGGTGACAGGATAGATGAGGACCTGGCAAGAGATTTTCGGCCCATTCCTGTCCCTGGACCTGAGCGAAACAGCGGCGGACAGGTTCCCCCCGGCGCTGTCACCCGCAACGGTAATCCTGGACGGATCTCCCCCGAGACTCTCGGCGTTCTCGGAAACCCATTGGAGGGCTGCGTAGGCATCGTCCACCGCCGCCGGGAAGGGGTTCTCCGGCGCCAGCCTGTAGCCAACGGAAATTACGATGCCTCCGCACGCCTTCGCGAGGTATCTCGTGACATTGTCATGGGTTTCGATGTTTCCAACGACCCATCCACCCCCGTGATAATAGACGATGACGGGACGCTTGCCGGTTCTCTCGGCTGTATAGATGCGAATCGGGATCTGCCCCCGGGGTCCGGGGATGTTTCTGTCTTCCACACTTTGCAGTACAATCCCCTCGCGCTTCGGCCTCTGGTCGTACCAGGCGCGCAACTCAGCAGGCGAAACCTCCGCGAAGGACGTTCGTCCAGCGGTCGCTTCGAACATCTTCAGAATGACCGCTACCTTGTAGTCGAGTTTTCCGTAAGGCGTGTTCGCCCATCGGTTGACCAGGACCACGGCGATCAGGGCGATGAGCACTACCGCAACACACAGTCCTATGAGAATCTTCTTCATGGTCACCCCCACTAGCCGAGCTCGCCCGTGTCCTCCAGGAAATGGAACGCATCCAGGGCCGCCATGCACCCGGTGCCGGCAGCCGACACGGCCTGACGATACTTGGAGTCCTGCACATCGCCTGCGGCGAACACACCGGCCACATTCGTGCAAGTACCGTCCCGGGTAAGGATGTACCCCTTCTCGTCGGTCTCGATCTTTCCCTGAAAGGCCGAGGTATTCGGCACATGCCCGATGGCGACAAAGACACCGTCGCAATCCTCCTCAAAGGTCTCCCCGGTCTGCGTGTTCTTCAGCCTCACCCCTGTCACCCCTTTCGGGTCCTCTCCGAGAATCTCCTCCACCACGGCATTCCACAGAACCTCCACCTTTGGGTGCTTCATCACCCTTTCCTGCATGATCTTGGAGGCCCGGAGTTCGTCCCTTCGGTGTATGATACGGACCCTCTTGGCGAAGTTCGTCAGAAACAGGGCCTCTTCACAGGCCGTGTCCCCTCCGCCCACGATCATCACCTCCTGATTCTTGAAGAAGAACCCGTCGCACGTGGCGCAGGCCGACACGCCCTTCCCCATGAAGCGCTGCTCGCTCGGAAGGCCCATAAACCTCGCCGAGGCCCCGGTCGCAATGATCAGGCTCTTGCAGGCGTACTCGCCCCTGTCCGACCGGACGATAAAGGGGCTCCCGTCCAGGCCCACCTCTACCACGTCCTCGCTCAGGCAGCGGGTCCCAAACCTTTCGGCCTGCTTCTTCATGGCATCCATCAGGTCCGGTCCCTGGATCCCCTCCGGAAAGCCCGGATAGTTCTCCACATCGCTGGTGATCGTAAGCTGCCCGCCCGGCTGCATTCCCTCGAGGACGAGGGGCTCCAGGTTTGCTCTTGCCGCGTAGATGGCCGCGGTCAGGCCGGCTGCGCCGCTCCCGACGATCAGGACATTCTCGACCCGCCCTTTCTGCCCTTTCTGCCCGTTCTGTTCCATGTTTTCGATTCCTTATGAAAAGAGTGCCTGCACGGCCGGATCCTCGTCGAGATCCGGGTTCTCCTTTACGAAGGAGGGAACGAACCCGGTCGCGAGAAACCCGCCCTCCAATCTGTCCGCGTCCCGTGAACTCAGCCGATCGAACCGATAGATCTCGCGCAGCTCGATATCCTCGTCCCCCTCGTTTCCCTCCTGGACCTCACAGACGCTCGTGACCTTTCTCTGGCCGTCAGGATAACGCGTGCAATAGACCACGATATCGATTCCCGAGGTAATCTGTTTCCGCACCGTCCTGGAATTCAACGGCAGGTCGCTCATTCCGATCATCGCCTCGAGTCGTGCAAAGAGATCCCGGGGCGAATTGGAGTGAGCCGTGCTGATGGAGCCGTCGTGGCCGGTGTTCATGGCCTGGAGCATGTCGAGTGTCTCCGCGCCCCGGCACTCCCCCACGATGATCCGGTCCGGCCGCATGTGGAGGGCGTTCCGGAACAGGATCCGAACCGTGATCTCCCCCTTGCCCTGAACGTTCGGGGCCCGGGTCTCGAGTCGCACCACATGGCGCTGGCGCAACTGCAGCTCCGCCATCTCCTCGATGGTCACGATCCGCTCCCCGCTCGGGATGAAATTGCTGATCAGGTTGAGGAGGCTCGTCTTGCCCGAACTCGTCCGGCCCGTGATCATCACGTTCAACCGGTGCACGACGATGAGGCCGAAAAACTCGGCCATCTGCCTGGAGATGCTGTGGTTTTCGATCAACGCATCCGCAGAGAAGATCGATCGGGAAAACTTCCGAATGGTAATGACCGGCCCGTCCAGGGCGATGGGCGGCACGACGATGTTCACCCGGGACCCGTCCGGCAGCCTGCCGTCCACCAGAGGACTCGATTCATCCACCCACCTTCCGATGGGGTGGATGATTCTCTCGATGACCTGCCGGACATCGTCCGGGCTGGCAAAGCCTCGGGGTGCCTCAAAGATCCGTCCTTCCCGTTCGTAATAGACGTCGCTCCCGTTGATCATCACCTCGTTGACCTTCGGGTCTTTCAGGTACTCCTCGAGGACGCCCAGGCCCAGGACCTCGTTCATGATCTCTTCCATGAGATCCTTGCGCTTGACCCAGTCAGGGATTTCCTTCAATCGTTCCTTGATGATCTCGTCGAGAAGGCTCCTGATACGGAGCAGGTTTTCGTCGCTCCGAGAGACCAGGTCCACGCCATCGGCAATACACACGTTCTGCAACTCGGTCCGGAAGGTCTTCTTGAGCGTCGCGTACATCTTGTCCCGATCCTGCCCCTCGCCTACCTCGCTCGAAGGCCCGGCTCGTTTCGAGGACTCCAGCAGGGGTTCCCTCCCCTGCGGCCCTCCCTTCTGCCACCAGAGCTGATGCAGTCGTTTCAAGTGATCCTGAACGACGGAGACGTCCTTACCATCCTTTCTCGCGTCGCTGACGATCTCCTCCCACTCGGTAAGGGCCTTCCCGATCGCCTTCTCCTCTTCGTAGCCGATCGCCTTCCGGACCCTCGGGCGGTACTGCACTCCGATCCTGTCCAGCAACTCCTCCAAGGTCTTTTCCCGTATAGGCATTCTCTTTCTCCGTCGGTTTACCCTTCTTTTTTCCTATCCGAACCACCCGATAAGGTCAACCCAGTCCGCCTTCGACTTGTCAATTCACCTGAAACCCGGTATCAAATAGACAGGATCCATCGCAACAAACCCTCAAGGGGACAACCATGGCGCGCACAGGATTGATCCGAGACAACGCCTACCTGGAACACATCACTTCGGACTTCCACCCCGAGCACCCGGACCGCCTCCGCGCCATCTATTCCATTTTGGAAGATCAGGAGCTGCAAGGCAAGACCGCCGTCCTCGAGGCCCGGGAGGCCACGGCGGAAGAGATACAGTGGATTCACACCGAATCGTACTATCAGAAGATCGAGTCGACGCGGGACTGCGGACATCGCCAGCTCGACCCTGACACACACGTCTCTTCGCAGTCCTACCGGGCGGCAAAACTCGCCGCAGGAGGCCTGTGCGTGCTCGTGGATGCGGCCTGTTCCGGCCAGATAAGGAACGGGTTCGCCCTGGTCCGCCCGCCCGGCCATCATGCGGAAGCGGGCAGAGGGATGGGCTTCTGCATCTACAACAACGTCGCCATCGCGGCACGGTATGCTCAGAACAGGGGTCTCGCCGAAAAGGTCCTGATCGTGGACTGGGATCTGCACCACGGAAACGGAACCCAGCACTCCTTCGAATCGGATCCCTCGATCCTGTACTTCTCCTCCCATCAGTTCCCCTACTACCCCGGCACGGGAAGGCCGGATGAGACCGGAATAGGCAAGGCGGAAGGCTATACCGTAAATGTCCCTCTCCCGGGAGGACAGGGGGATGAAGACTTCATCCGGATCTATCAGGAGATCCTCGAGCCGATCGCAACCCAGTTCAAGCCCGATCTCGTCCTCGTTTCTGCTGGGTTCGACACCTACTACCGGGACCCCCTGGGCGGTATGGGGGTGACGGAAGATGGTTTTGCGGAAATCACGCGCATCCTGATGCAAATCGCGGATGCTTGCTGCCAGGGGAAGATCGTCCTCACCCTGGAAGGCGGGTACCATCTGGAAGGGCTTGCCCAAAGCGTCAAACGCGTCATCCTGGCGCTCCAGGAGACCGGGCTCACGGCAGCCGCCTCGCCCACGCCCTCCCATACGACCGAACAGATCGTGAAACACATTCGCGATATGCAGAAAACCTACTGGCGCCTTTAGCAGGCCGTTGAAAAACACCCGTCTGCGGCGTTGCACTTATCCTTCGTCACTGCGGCGTACCAACTACGTACGCCTCACTCCTCAGAATCTCGTGCGCCTTGCATATGGACGTTTTTGAACGGCCTACGCATCTGTGCTTGTTCGACGGCCAGCCAAGTGGGATTACTCGTCAAGGAACGAGAACTGCGTACAGTGGCGAAAAGGCTTGTCCAGCTTCGGGATCTTGCGGGGGCGGGACCGGACGACCTTGCGAAGCGCTTCCATCACCCCCGGCGTTTCCTGCCCTTCCTTCAGCGCAAGCAGGGGGCGCATGTCCACGGTCTTGTCCGTGAGGAAACAGGGACTGAGCATCCCCTCCGTGGTCATCACGATGCGGGCACAGCGAACGCACTTGTGGCCCTTCACCGGGCTGACGAACCGGATCACACCCTTGCCGTCTTCGAACCTGTAGCGCTCTTCCTTGTTCCCTTCCCCTTCGACGGGCAGGAGCTTCTGGAAGTTGTCGATCTCCTCCCGGATCTTGGCAAGGGGGTAGTGTAGATCCAGGCGTGACTTGCCGCCGACCTGATCCGCATCGTAGGGAGTATACTCCAGAAAGACGACCTCGTAGGCGTTCTCCTTGGTGAGGAGAGCAAAATCGATGATCTCCTTGTGATTCAGCCCTCGGAGGATCACTGCGTAGACCCTGATTTTTGCGATCCCGACCCGCTCCGCTTCCTGCAGTCCGGCGTACACCCTGTACAGGTGATCCCCCCGGGTGATCTTCATGTATCTCTCGAAATTCAGGGAATCCACATGGATCCCAATCTCCTTGACGCCGAGCTGTTGCAGATCGGCGGCGTGATCCTTCAGGATCACACCGTTTGTCAGGAGGCTGATGCGCTTGATCTGGGGCATCCGAATCAGTTCTTCCAGGAAGGGGTAGAGCCATTTCTTGGTGAGAGGCTCCCCTCCCCTGAAATCGATGTTGGTGACGCCCTGCTCGATCAGGGGCCGCACCAGACGAAGAAGCTCCGTGTGCTTCAAACTTCTTCTCTTGGCCGACTTCTTTGTCTGGAGCTCAGGCACACAGTAAGTGCACGAAAGGTTGCATCCATCGGTCACGAGCAGCTTCAGCGTATCCTGTATCTTTCGTTTGCTTGCCATGTCCCTTATGTCTCTCTCGATCAGTAAAGGTGAAATCAGGGATGCAGCCCGGGCTGCGAACACCTACTCTACAGGGAAATCTCCATCCAGATCCGCGGCGACGGGGAGAGAGTCGAGCGGATCGAACTCCTCCTTGAAGAAATCCGCCTCGTCCTGATCCCGCTCTTCCGGCGAGAAATCCTTCGGCTCGGTTCCTTCCGTGAAGCACTCCAGACGCGTCTTCTTCGAGCTTCGAGTCGCCAAGAGGCCGGTCTTGGTGTCGATTCGCGAAAACACCATCCCGGAGGGCATGGAAAAGTCCTTTCTGGATCCCTTTGGAAGGGTCTTCTTCATGTAATGCAGCCACACCGGCGCGGCGGCTCTCCCCCCGGATTCCTTCTTCCCAAGGTTCTTCGGCTGGCGACGGCCGATCCAGACCCCTGCGATCCTGTCGGGCGTATACCCGATGAACCAGGCATCCTTGAACTCGTTCGTGGTGCCCGTCTTTCCCGCGCAGGGAACTCCGAGAGACCGCACGGCCCTTCCCGTACCCTCCTTCACCACGCTCTCGAGCATACGGGTCAACAGATAGGCTGTTTGAGGGCTGATGACTTCTTCTGCACGCGGGTGATTCTCTTCAAGAACCTGTCCATCCGCATCGACGATCTTGTGAATGGATATCGGGTCCGGCCTCCTGCCCTCCATGGCAAAGGCGGAGTAGACGACCAGCAACTCCTGCAACGTGATCTCCGAACTCCCGAGGGCAAGGGAAAGGTCGGGGGAGAGGGGCGAGGTCACCCCCAGCCGCCTGGCATAGCGGATCGCGTAGCTTACCCCTATGTCCCGGAGGATCTTGATGGTAACCACGTTCCGGGAATGGGTCAGTGCATCCCGAAGGGTCGTAGGACCCACGAAGTATCGAGAGTAATTCTTCGGCTTCCA
>JAQYVQ010000108.1 GCA_030145435.1 Syntrophobacteria bacterium
CGGGCACCCGTCAGGGCCCCGGAGCGTACGAACGAGGTCTTCCAGCTTCTTGAGGCTGGCCATCGCTATTTTTCCCCTTTTGCACAAGAGATTGCCCGTTTGTGCCGATCATAGTCATGATTCACGATAGTGGCTTTGGGGGGGGATGGCAATACAAGGGCCGGACACGCGGCTTGGAGGCCGCAAAATGGAGGAATCACTCCCTTGGTGGGCCCTGGCGTGTATTATGTTATAACAGCGTTATTACATATTGAGCTGCACCCGGGTGAGAAGGAACGCCCTTTGAACCGATTGAAACCGAGAAGACTGGGGGTCTGGGGCCTGTTATTCGCGCTATTGCTGGGCGGAAAGGCCCTGTGGACCGTCCCACATCTGATGGCACAGCCCGCCCATCCCGGTGCGATCGTCTCGGGACCGGGAAGAGTCGGTCTGGTCTCGGAGCCGATAGAGGAGCCGGCACATTTGGGTGGTGACCGTATCGGTAAGTTAAAGGCCCCTGTCCAGCCGGCGGAGGAAGGGTACGGGGTCGTGTACAGGCCCGAACAAGGTGCGGAATCCGCCGCCCGGGAAGACCGGTTGCAGGACGAGGCCCCATCCGTATGGCGCGAAGAGGCCGAATACGACGATTCGGCCCTTGGGCCGGAGCACGAAGGCCTCGTCGAGGAAGAGGAAGCAGAGTACGGGATGTTCGAGGAGGGGGACGATTCTGCTAAGGAGTGGATCGATGAAGGGGGAGAGCCCGGGGAGGCGTATGCGGACGGGGCTGTTGTGGTACCCTTCGGGGTGCCAGGAGACGTGGGAAGGGTGGAAGAAGAGAAGAACAAAGGTGTGGTGGGGATGCAGAAGGGCCTCCTGTTTGGTCAACGCCTGTCCGCGGAGAAGACCTCTCTCGGGTTGAGCCCGGATCGTTACCGCTATCCGGACCAGCTGATGGAGCCGCTCTGGACCCACTGCCTCGCCGTGCTCGAAGACGGCTCGATTGCCCCCCTGCGATCTGCATTGAACCGTCTCTACGAGGCGAAGCTGGACGCCGGGTTTCGCAACATGCCCGACTATGCGACGTTGTTGGTCCGTCGGGCGTACCGGCTGTTCGAGGAGGGGGATTTCCTCGAGGCCCGGCTGGTGGGAGAGGCGGCCTACAACCTGGCGCCGGAATACTATCCGGTATCTTCGGCGTTGTCCGACCTGGTCAGGATGGATCCTCAGCGAGGCGTTGGAAGGTACCTCCATTGGAGATGGGTTTCGCTGAAGCAGAGGATTCATGACTTCCTGTGGCAATTCACGACGGCAGGCAAGGTGTTTGCCCTGGGTCTGATGGCCCTGTACTTGTTCTTCCTCGCTCTGGGCTTCTATCTTCTCGGCCGGTATGCCAGGGTCCTGTTCCATTTTGTCCACGAGCGACTGCCTGTGGGTCCGGTCGGCATGGGCGCCGTGGGCGCTGTTCTTATGGCGACCGTGGTGGTTCTGCTCTTCCTGCCCGGCCCCTTCTGGGTGACGGTGTTTCTTGGATTCGTGACGGGCAGATTTGTCCGGCGGTGGGAGAAGGCCTGCTATACCCTGTTCTTGTTGCTGTGGGCAGTGTCTCCGTGGCTCTTCAACCAGACGGTCTGCTTCTTCTCCCCCCTTTCCGATGCAACGAATTCGATACAGCGGTGTATGCAGGGCGAGTGGAACGCGGCAGGTGAGGAGGCGTTGAATGCGGCTGTTCAGACGGATCCGGGGTCACTGGACCTTCAACTGACCAAGGCCTTGGTGGAGAAGAGAAGAGGGGACTATGAACAGGCCGCCCGGGTTCTCCGCAGGGCGCTGCTCGCGTACCCGCAAACGGGTAGCCTCTGGAACAACCTCGGTAACCTGCACGCCATCCGGGGAGACCTCGAGGAGGCGAAGGCCGCATACCAGAAGGCCGTCCTTTATGGGAACGGGTCGGCTGCACCCCACTACAACATGAGCCAGCTTCTCCGCAGGGAGTTCGCTTTCTTGAAGGGAGCGCAGGAGTACCAGACGGCCCGCAGGATCGATGCGGAGCGAGTCGACTACTTCACGTACATCCACAGCCCGAACCCGAATCGTTTCTTTATGGATGAAGAGCCCCGGAAAGGTGCCTTGTGGCGTCATGCCTTCTATCGCGATACGGAAACGGAGCGTGCGGCTGATGACGTCTGGCGTTCGACCGCCGCGGGGATTCCCCTGCAACAGGCGACCTGGGTCTTCCTCGCTCTCACGGGGGTCTACGTTCTGTTCGTTGCCCGTCGAAGAAGCGGACAGGAACCTTTCGCCTGCTCAGGGTGTGGGAAAATCGTCTGCGGAAAATGCGATAGAGGCGCGGAAGCGGGGGGCCTTTGTTCCCCGTGCTACCAGGCTCTCTACCAGAGGGAAAACATCTCGAAAGAGCGAAGACACGGCCAGATTCGAAAAATGGCACGCTTTCAATCCAGACGGTCCCGAAAGCTGCTCATTGTCAATCTCCTCCTGCCGGGTCTGGGATTCAGCCTTCTGGAGGAAAAACCGCGAGGGATGTTGATTCTGTTCGGTTTCTTCTTTTTCTTGCTGCTCACGGGCTTCTGGGGCAGCATGCTCCCGGTGCCGATGACGGTCTGGGAAACGGGCGGATCCGTCTTGAGGATCCTCGCCATCCTCCTGCTGATCCCCCTCTATGTCGTCATCCAGCAGAAATTCGGTACAAAGCTCCGAGCAAGGAGATAGAAAGCCATGCCGTTGCGAGGTGATCTGAGAGAATTCGGCGTCCCTGAGATCTTCCAGCTGCTCGAACAGCAGGCCAAGACCGGATGTCTGAATGTGAAGACAGACATCAAGGAACTTGAGGTCTATTTCCGTGAAGGCAGGATCGTTGGGGCCTTCCCCGGTGGCACGGACCCCTGGGATCACCTGGCAGGGATCCTCTTCCGGGTGGGATACCTCTCCGAGGAAGATGTTCGGAGGCTCAACAAACGACAGGCAAACGACCTGACGAGCTTGAAGGAGATCCTCCGGGGAGAGACGTTGCTCGGGCCCAGGGAGATCGATGTGCTGCTGCGGGAACACATCGAGGAACTCCTTTTCCCGATGTTCCAGAAGCGCCGGGGGGAGTTCTTTTTCATTCAGGACAAGACGCTCCAGTCCGATTGGGAACTCCGGGAGCCGTTGGCCGCAGAGCCCCTGGTCCTGGAGGGGCTGCGCAAGTCGGACGAATGGCCTCTGTTGAAGAAAAGGATCGGTTCCTTTCAAGAGGTCCCGCAACGTCAACTAGCCTTCCGAGGGTCGGGGCGACTCTCCTTGAAGAAGCGAGTCCGGGCCCTGTGGCACACGGTGCGAGGCGCGGAAGAGGAGGACGTGTCCGACTGGCCGGAGGAGGATTCCCTTCTCGAGGGAGAGCCCACACTGTCTTCCGCTGAGAAGGCGGTCTACAGCCTCACCGACGGAAGGCGTAACATCGAAGAGATCATCCATGCTTCCCTCCTGGGGGAGTTCTCCGCGTGCCAGGCCTTTCTCTCGCTCATGGACAGAGGTTGGATCCGTTTTGCAGAGCCCGAGACAACGAACCGGGCGGCAGGTGTGGCCCCCGTGGTGGCAAAAGAGAAGGAGAGGGCAAACCTGATCCGCGGGGTCGTCGCCCTGACCGGTGCGGTGGTTCTGCTCCTGACCATCCAACTCGTGTCCCTGGGCCCGGAAGAGAAGCGGTTGCGTGTCGTTCCGATCGTTAGGGAAGAGGCCCCGGTCTGCCGTCTCCTCAACCATGCACAGCGGGACCGTGTCCTGCACGCCCTGGATGTTTATCGAAAAGAGCAGGGCCGGTACCCCGAACAACTCTCGAAGCTCGTCCAGGAAAGGCTCCTCGGTCGAGATGACCTCTCGCTCTGGGGCTCGAACCGTTTTTCCTATGTGGCCGGATCGGATGACGGGTTCCAGTTGCTAATTGCGCC
>JAQYVQ010000141.1 GCA_030145435.1 Syntrophobacteria bacterium
CAGGACCATACAGTCTTCCCGGTCCGAGAACCCTGCATTCCCCTCGGAGAAGTACTCGCGGCTCGCCTTGGTCGAAAGCCACGAGAAGGCCTTTATCTTGGAATCCTTCCTCATGTGGTGCGCCAGCCCCGGCCACTCTCCCTGTGAGAGGACCACTCCCTCCTCGATGCCGGCCCACTGGAGGCTGTAGAGGATCCTCTGGATCAGGGTAAGGCCCCCCATCCGGGCCAGGGGACTCGCGGCCTCATCGGTTCGCTCGGTGCCCGGCGGCAGCAGGACGAGGGCTTTCCTGATCATACGGGCCGGCCCCCCTTCTTGGGAGGGATCGGTAGGTACCTTCCGCCTTTTAGCGCCGACGCATACCCCCTGAGTGTGATTTCGAGGCAGAGAGAGGCCTCCTCAAATTCCCGGGCCGCCTTCCGGCGGTCCTCGATGGCTCCGAGAAAGCGATCCAGGACGGGCCCGAACCATTCGGGGTGATGTGAGCCGTGGGACAGGGGATGCCTGTACGTGGCCACCCGAGTCCCTCCCTTCCGGGGGCGGAGGACGATGCGGTCGTCCTCCAGGACCAGGAAACCCTTCTCCCCGTAGATGCGGGCCGAATTGTATCGGCGGTCCGCCTTCCAGGTGAGAAAAAGGGAAGCCGTTGCATCGCTGAACCCCATGAGCAGGTGGGCGGTGTGCTCTGTCTGTCCCCGGTCGGAAGGGGATGGGTGCAGCCACGCCGAAACGGAGCGCGGACGCTCGGCGTGGAAGTTCAGCAGGAGATAGATGCCGTGCCATCCGTGATCGAGCAGGATTCCGCCGCCACCCGCCTCCTCTTTTTCGCTTCTCCACGAGGTCAGGCCCACTGCGGGACGGGATCTCAGGGTATGAAACTCGCTGTGGAGCACCTTTCCGATCAGGCCCTTTCGGACCCAATCGATCGCCCTCGCCAGGATCGGAGCCTCTTTCCAGTTGTGAACCGGGAAGGCGATTCGATTCTGCTCACGCGACAGACGCCGGACCTTCTGCAGTTCGGCGCGAGTGCCTACGAAGGGCTTCTCGCAGAGTACGTGAACCCCGCGGCGCAGTGCCTCGACCATGAGCGCGGCATGGGATGGCGGAGGCGTGCACACGTCGATGAAATCCAGGGACTCGCCGGCGTACAACTCACGCGGGGATGCATAGGTGCGGACGCTCGGCAGCAGCTGTTCAGCCCGTCTTCGCCTTGCGGGATTCGTCTCGCATACGGCCCGAAGAGAGACCCGGCGCTCTTTGAGCCAGCCGGGGAGGTGTCCCTCTTCGGCCATGTTGCCGAACCCGATTATTGCCCCCTGTAAACATCGGTGTCTTTTCATCATCTTCTTCGGAAGATCGAGAGGAACGGAGCGAGGGGTCCTGCGTACGGGTCTATTCTACACGATGTTCAGGGGAAACCAACCGCTATTCCTGGTAGAGCTTGTCTCTTTCCAGGACGTCAAAGATCTTCTTGAGCTTTTCCAGCCCAAGAGTTCCCTCTTCCTGGGTGAGGATCAGGGCCGGGTTGACGCGAATGACCGAGTTGGTGATCATCAGGATCATCCCTTCTTTCAAAGCCAGTTGAAAGACCGCCTTTGACGCCCGACTGGAAAGGGGCTCTTTTGTCTTCTTGTCGCGGACCAACTCCACGCCGATCATCAGGCCTTTGCCCCGCACGTCCCCCACGAAGGGGTACCGGGTTTCGATCTCACGGAGTTGATCGAGCATCCATGCACCGACAGTGTGAGAATTCTCTACCAGCTTTTCTTCCAGGATGGTTTCCAGTGTAACGAGGCAGGCGGCCGCGGCGAGCGGGTTGCCGCCGTAACTCGACGAACTCGCACTCGGCATCGAGAAGGGCTTTGCCGCAACGATTTCGTCCGTCGAGATCAGTCCGCTCACCGGAAATCCCCCTCCCATTCCCTTGCCGAGCGTCATGATGTCTGGAACGATCCCTTCGTGTTCGACGCAGAACATCTTGCCGGTCCTGCCGAAGCCCGTGATGATTTCGTCCGTGATGAGCAGGGCCTCTGCCTCCCGTGCGACCTCCTGGAGCGCTTTCAGGAACCCGGGTGGGGGCACCACATTGCCTGCTGTGCCCTGTATGGGCTCCACCAGGATGCCTGCGATGCATCCGGACGTATTGTGTCGAATGAACTTGCGCAGGAACTCGACGCAGAGAAACGAGCACTCCGGGTGGCTTGCCTGAAAAGGGCAGCGGTAACAATTCGCATACGGAACGGAATAGTACCCCGGAGCCAGGGGACCACGTTGATGCTTGAAATCGTCTCCCACCAGACCCAGGACGCCGCCTGTCTTTCCGTGAAACCCTCCCCAGAACCCGATGAATTCGAACTTCTTGGTATACGCCTTGGCCAGGCGCATGGCTGCCTCCACGGCCTCCGAGCCACCGCTGTACAGGTGGGCCCTTCGCAGGTCGCCGGGCGCCGCCTCGGCGAGCCCTTTCAGGAACCGGAGGCGAGGTACGGTCGTGAAGCTGCCGAAGGTGACCTTCTGGAGCTGTTGGGTGAGGGCAGCCACGTATTTCGGGTGGCTGTGCCCTAGGCTCCCCACGGTCACACCCGAGAAGAAGTCCAGGAACTCCCTTCCGTCTACGTCCGTAAGACGAACGCCCTTGCCGTGATCGACTACCAGCCGGGAATTCAGGGCAATACTCTGGGCACCGGGGGCGATGTAGAGCTGCTCTTCTTCGAAGAGTGGGTCGGATCGGTTGTCCGGTGGGTTAGGGAGACGCGAGGGTTTTCGGCTCGCGTCGGAACTCACGCCGATCTCCACTGGGGGGTCGTCTGAGGCTCCCATTGCCGACGGCGTTGAACCAGACAGTCGGCAATCTGCTCCGCGGCCTCTTCCCGGCAAATCGCAAAGCTTGGCCAGCTGTTGATGTCGATCAAGTAGTGGGCGTCTTCGGTTACGACGATGTCGCCACCGTAAACCTGCAGGCCCAGCTTCCGAGCGGCAAGCTCAGCGGTTTCCCGGAACTCGTCCAGGGAGAACGGAAAGCCCTTTGTTTCCTCAGGCTTGTGATAGAAGTGTCGGAACCAGCCTTGGGACAGGACTCCGTAGAACTTGATCAGATCTCCGTGGACGTGCTCCTGCAG
This sequence comes from Syntrophobacteria bacterium, assembly GCA_030145435.1. Classification (GTDB taxonomy): domain Bacteria; phylum Desulfobacterota; class DSWW01; order DSWW01; family DSWW01; genus S015-6. Next base: position 3,120 of record JAQYVQ010000141.1, read on the forward strand.
GACCGCCTGATCCACCCAGCGCGACCGCATGGATTCCAGGGTCTTTTCCAGGGAGGGGCGATCGAAGATCAACTCCACGTCTCCCGGCTGCGTACTGTGTACATCCCCCCTCTTCACCCACACGCCTTTGCGCAGGTTGAACTGGCCGTTGACGCTCTCCGATGTCTGGATGAGGAGCGTCTTCGGAAGGGGAAGCGTGCCGTGGTTGAGGAGTTTGAGCATTCGATGACGGTAACAATTCTTCACGGCCCTCGGGCTGTTCACGATCGTGTAGCCCTTGGATTCCCACTTTTCCAGGAGTTTCAGGGACTCCAGTCCCTCGCACATGGCGAAAGCCATTCTTGGCTCGGTCTCTGGAGAAAGGTCGTGGGGATGCGTCAATTCGACATCATATCCCCTTCGCCGAACAGCCTCTGCTGTCAACCGAAGAATTGCGGCATCATCCTCAACACGATTGGGGGAGAATACCTCCTCCCGTAAAATACCTATCATGGGGTGATTACCTCATTCGTGGGTTTTGGTTTATGGCCCCCCGCCATAGACGGAACCGCAACACGTTGTTCGCACATTTTCCCATTTAGCAAGTAAAATTCATCACTGGATATAAAATTTCTACTGATTTGTCAATACAGTAAATCAAAAAGGTTAAAGAATATTCTATGCCAAGGCGCCGGCCTGAGATCCCTGCAACAGGGATTCCGCGACCCGGATATCCTCCGGACAGTCGATATCCAGCGCCATGGGGAACTCTCTTGCCCAGACGCCTCCCCCGCTTTCAACCAGCTCCCCAAGGAAGCCCCGGAGCGCAGCAAAAGGCCCTTTGGTCGCCTGCCCGGTCAACTCCTTCAGAACTAGATAGAGGCCGGCTGTAACCACCTCTCTCGTCCGCACCGACTCTCCCAGGGCGAGCACCTTCCCATGCTCGTTCCTTTCCACCCAAAGGGGCTTCTCGTCGTGCACGAAATCGGTCACCGCGAGGACCATCTGGCACTGCGATGGATAGGATCGGACCTGCAGGAACGCCTCGAGCGCATCCTCCGGGAAGATGCTGTCCACCGTGCTCAACAGGAAGGGAGGCTTTCCGAGCCGATCCAGCAAGAAGCAGAAGCTCTCGCACGAAGTGCGGGTCGTCTTTCTCGATGTGTGTACCCTGAACCTCTCGGGCAACTGATTTACGTAAGCCTCCACCGGGTCAAAGGCGGTTTCCTCGTTCAAAAGGAGATCCACTTCCTCTATACCGGCCCGAAAAAGCCGCTCCAGCACGTGCCCGAGCAGGGGCTTGCCGTGGAGCGAGATCAACGGCTTCGGTTCCTTCCAGCCGGCCTGCACGAATCGGGAGCCCATGCCCGCGGCGAATATACCTGCCTTCATCAGGCCACCTCCCGCGGGGTGTCGGCCTGCCGCCCTGCGAGCAACAACGGCCCGAGGGCATCCAGGGTCGGGATGACCGGGTCCCCCGGGCAGCAGGGGCGTCGTCGTCCCACATCCTCACCGGCCAGCCAGATATGAGGCATGCCCAATCCTTTGGCCCCCTCCATATCGCGGCCCGGATTGTCTCCGACAAAGACTGCCTCGTACGGCTGGATGCTCATGCGATCCAGGGCGGCCTGGAAAATCCGGGGGTCCGGTTTCACCACCCCAACGTGGGAAGAGTCGATCAAACAATGAAAAAGGTCCTGAATTCCGAGATCTTCACAGACCCTGTGCAAATTCCCGTAGAAGTTCGATACGATCCCCAGTTCGTATCGGTTCTTGAGAAGCTCGAGCAGGTTCCGGTTCCGCTCGATGTGCCATTTCATTCCGTCGAAGAAATCCGTGACGATGGCACCCAACACCCGGCTCTCGCCGCCCAACCGCAGGGCGCCCCAGACCCTCTGCGCCTGGGCCTGGAGGGTTTCCATCAGGCCAGCTCCCTCGAGCGCTCCGGTCTCGATCAGGCTGTCGTCGGCGGAATAGAAGGCCTGCCGGAACGCCTCCCGGTTCACTTGGATGCCGTGCTTCTCGTAGAGCGCGTAGAAACGGTCCTGCCAGGTCACGCCGTCCGAATCCAACGTGCCGCCGAAGTCGAACAGGCAGGCTTTCAGATCGTCCCGGGTCCAGGATCGAGTTTCCACTGGGCTTTTTGTCCTCTCGTTGATTCTGCTATCCGGCACCGACCTCACAGTTCGGCCCTTGCCGGAGTATAGAGCCCTTTCCTCTCGCGGAAAGGGTTGAGCTGGATCAGAAAGATGAATCCGAGTGTCACATAAAAGATCTCCCGGGCCCTCCTGAGGAGCCCGAAAGCGAATCCCATGGACGAAGACATGCCCATGGAAAGAAAGACCAGCACCTTGCCCCCGTCACTTCCACCCAGACGGGCAGGGACGAAGAAGAACAGGTTGTTTGCCAGGATGGAGATCGCCTCGATGGCGAAAACCATCGGCAGGGAGGCGTGCACTCCCAGCAGTTTCAGCAGGAAGTACGCCTCCACGGCGCCTCCGCAC
>JAQYVQ010000223.1 GCA_030145435.1 Syntrophobacteria bacterium
GAAAAAGTCCCATCTGCGGCGTTCGGCTTCATCCCTCGTCATTCAACGTACAGGAAGTACGCCTCATCGTCACATGGACCCCCGCCTTCGCGGGGGCATGTTTTGCCTGCCTTGCATCTGGAACTTTTTGAACAGCCTCCACCACTTTTTCAACGGGCGGCGTAGCGGGCGATTCGTGCAGAAGGACCACGTTCTGGGGACAGGCCTCCACGCATAATCCGCAGCCATTGCAGCGTTCTTCGATCCATCGAGGCAGGCCGCTTCCGGTTGGCTCGAGTGCACCTTCCGGGCAGGCTTCGATACAACGATCGCAAAGGATGCAACCATCCGGGCAGGCCCAGTCGCTCGAGGGTCCCATAGGTCCCTTGCAGAGGATTTCGAGGCCCCCTTCCTCGGGAACGAGGGCGATCAGGTCAAGAGGGCAGGACCCCAGGCATTCCCCGCACCCGTCGCAACGGGACGGATCCACCCGGGCAATCCCATTCGCGACACGGATAGCACGGGGTGGGCAGGAGGGGACACAGTCTCCGAACCCCAGGCAGGCGTTCCCGCATTCCTTCGGACGAACGGACATCCCGGCGGCAGCCCGGCAGGAAGGGGCCCCGGAGTAGCGATAGCGGAGCGATACGCGGCGCCCACTGCATCGAATCAAGGCCTTCATCTCCCGAGGCCGGATTGCAGCATCCCCCAATCCACATTCGCAGGAGAGATCTCTCCCGGTTGCCGCGGTGTCCCCAGGATCCTCGGAACCGCCTCGCACCAGCGCCTTCGCGAACCCGCCGCATCCCGCCTCGCCGCACCCGTCGCAGGGCGACCGTCCCAACGGGTCGGCGTCGTGTGCCCCTGTCTCGTCGCTCGGGAACACCTTCTTGGAAAGGAAGTACCCGAGCAGAAGAATAAGCCCAAGCAGGAACAGGATGGCTCCGGGCATAGCCCAACTCATCTTCCACCCCCCAAGGCGAAAGGCGAAAGGCGAAAGGCGAAAGACTGTGCCATTGGCTGCAAAAGACGCCCTTCCTGTAATCTATTTGATCCGGGGTTCAGGGTTCTTCCTTCCCTTTATCCCTTTGCCCTTTCGCCTGCGGCTTTGCCGCGTCACTTACCAGTCGTACTCTTCCCGTTCAATGACCGTGGCCACCCCCTGCCCGCCGCCACAGCAGGCATTGGCACACCCGTACCGGGCATCTCTCACATTCAGAATCCTGGCCAGGGTGCCCACGAGCCGGCATCCGCTCGCGCCAAGGGGGTGTCCGATCGCCGTGCCCCCACCCATGACATTCACCCTGTCCGGATCGAGGCCGAGTTCCTGGATGCAGTGCAGGGCCACGATGCAGAAGGCCTCATTGATCTCCCAGTAGTCGATCTCCTGTGCCGACAGCCCGGCCATCTTCAAGGCCTTCTCGGATGCGGGAACCGGGCCCCTTCCCATTATCGTGGGGTGTACGCCGGCAAACCCGATGGACCGGATCGTGGCCAGGGGCTGAATGCCCTTTGCCTTGGCCGTCTCCTTGGACATCAGGACCACGCAGCTCGCCCCGGCATTGAGCGGTGAGGAGTTGCCGGCCGTGATCACCCCCCCCTCCGGCTTGAAAGCGGGCTTGAGACCTGCCATGTCCTCAACGGTCGTCTCGGGTCGCACGGACTGATCCGTGTCCACCATTACGATGCTTGCGTCGGCTTGCTCCGCCTCCACGGGTAGGATTTCTTCGTCGAAAAAGCCCTCGTCCTGCGCCTTGGTAGCAAGCTGATGGGCCCGGGCGCCCCAGGCATCCATGTCTTCTTTGGTGCAATCGGTCTGAGCAAAAAGCTTCTCAGCCGTCAAGCCCATGCTCATGGCCGTCGCAATATCCCAGTGCTTGTATTTTTCTTCGCTTATGAGCGACATATTGAGCGATATGGCCTCCGGCGATGCCCCCATCGGGACGCGGGTCATGTGCTCGAACCCACTCGCCATGACGATGTCGGCACTGCCGGTGGCGACTTCCATGTAAGCGATGTGGATGGCAGCCATCGAGGAGCCGCACTGCTGATCCACGAACTTCGCCGGCACCGTTTCCGGAAAGTTGGCCAGGAACAGGGGGAACCGCCCGCCGTACGTCCAGTTCTCATGGACGCCCATAGCAGAGCCGGTCAGGAAATCGTCCAATTCCTTAGGCCTTATGTTCAGCCTGTCCATCAGGGCGGGCATCAGCCGTGCCAGCAGTTCATCTCCCCTCAGCTTGTGGAACCAATCTCTTCCCGGCTCCCGGGGCCTGGAGCGGGATTGTGCCGTTCTCAGATAGCCGGCGATCACGACTTCTCTCATCGAACTGCCTCCTCGTGTTCAGGATTGACTTGGAGGTATCTGTGCAACCATCGAGGGTCGAACGAGCTCGTTTGGATTCCATACACTGAAGCGTTCAAGGATTAACCTGTCGAGCAGAAAAGAAGAGGGGGTAACTGTTTATAAGATGATTTCGGAAGCGAAAAGTCAAGGTTCGATAAGGTGGACCTCCCGAAAAGACGGAGGCCTTTGGCATCTCCCCGCGGCTTTGATATCCTTTCGAACCCATGAGGCAGGCAGGCCCGACATGCAGGGAAGGGGTTGATCTGGTCGTGTTCGACCTGGACGGCACGCTCGTGGACAGCAGAGAGGACATATCGCGGGCTGTCAACGAGGGGATCGTTGCCGTGGGAGGCGGGAAGCGTCCCGTGAGCGAGATCATCCCTCACATCGGCCGCCCGCTCATGGATATCTTCAACGATCTGCTTCCTGTCGAGTTGCGCGCCAAGGCCGGGAGGGCCACAGAGATCTTCCGGGAGTACTTCTTTGCCCATTGCGTAGAAACCAGTCGTCTGTGCCCGGGTGTGAGCGAGTGCCTCGAGGGCCTGGAGGCCGTCTCGCGGGCCATCGCAACCACCAAGATGACCTTCATGGCGGAGCGTGTGGTCCAACAAATGGGCATTGCCCACCATTTCGACCTGGTCCAGGGAAGCGACGACATCCCGCACAAACCCGACCCCACCGTCCTGGCCCTGGTCCTCGAGAAGCTCCGTAAGGAGGCCGGGAGGGCCTGGGTTGTGGGTGACACGGCGTACGACATACGGGCCGGCAAGGCTGCCGGCATGCACACCTGTGCGGTAACGTACGGCATCGGCGAAGTCGAGGACCTCGAGAGGGAGGCCCCGGACCTCCTGCTCGACAACCTGGCAGACCTGCCTGCGGAAATAGGGGTTCGGTAGTCGATTCCAGACGGTGTGCCCCAGGAAAGCGGATAGGATCGCCTTCCTTGTTTGGAGCATCATAATTGTGGTTTGTGCTTGACGAGCATCAGGGAAACGGTTTATTCGTGTATCGAAAGCCTCTAGAGGAGGAAAGACAGATGAGCAACCAGCAGAAGGGGATTGAGTCGGTATCTTTGGAAGATCGGGTCTTCGAGCCGCCCAAGAAAGGCTTTGAGAATGCCTGGGTGAAGAACATGGACGAATACAAGGCCATGTACAAGCGATCGATCGAGGACCCGGAGGGCTTCTGGGACGAGGTCGCGCAGGGGTTTGTCTGGTACAAGAAATGGGACAAGGTGCGCTCGTATGATTTCAAGGCAGACCCGATCCAGGTTCGGTTCTTCGAGGGGGGCAAGACGAACCTGAGCGTCAACTGTCTGGACCGGCACGTCGAGCAGGGCAAGGGGGACAAGGTGGCCATCATCTGGGAGCCCGGGGATGCCAAGGAGCCGGAAAGGCGGTTCACCTACCGGGAACTCCAGGAGCAAGTGTGCAAGTTCGCGAATGTTCTGAAGGCCCAGGGGGCCAAGCAAGGGGACCGGGTGACCCTCTATCTTCCCATGATCCCGGAGTTGGCCATTGCGATGCTGGCTTGCACCCGCCTCGGTGTGATCCACAGCATCGTCTTTGGGGGATTCAGTGCCGAGTCCCTGGCCGAGCGGATCGTGGATGCGGAGTCACACATGCTCATCACGTGCGATGGTGTCTACCGGGGCGCCAAGGCCGTTCAGCAAAAGAGCAGCGCCGACCGCGCCATCCAGATTGCCGGAGATCGCGGTGTGCCGGTGGACAAATGCATCGTGGTCCGGAGGACCGGCATGGAGGTTACCGAAGAGGCGGGTAGAGACCTCTGGTGGCACGATCTGATGGAGGAGGCCTCGACCGAATGCGAACCCGAGCAGATGGACGCAGAGGATCCGCTGTTCATCCTCTACACGTCCGGTTCAACCGGAAAGCCCAAGGGGGTGCTGCACACCACGGGCGGGTACATGATCTACACGGCGCACACCTTTAAGCACATCTTTGACTACCACGATGAGGACATCTTCTGGTGCAGCGCCGATATCGGATGGGTCACGGGTCATTCCTACATCGTCTACGGGCCGCTGGCCAACGGGGCCACGACCCTCATGTTCGAGGGGATCCCCACCTACCCGGATCCGGGCCGCTGGTGGGAGGTGGTGGATAAGTACAAGGTGACGATCTTCTACACGGCCCCCACGGCCATTCGCGCCCTTGCCCGCGAGGGGGAGTCCTGGGTGAAGAAACACGACCGGTCGAGCCTCCGGCTGCTCGGCACGGTGGGCGAGCCGATCAACCCGGAGGCCTGGATATGGTATCACACGGAGGTGGGAGACGGTCGTTGTCCGGTGGTCGACACATGGTGGCAGACCGAGACGGGCGGCATCCTGATCACTCCCCTTCCGGCGGCCTTCCCCCTGAAGCCGGGGAGCGCGACCCTCCCTTACTTCGGTGTGCGGCCCCGCATCCTGCGTGAAGACGGAAGCGAGGCCGGCGTGAACGAGGGGGGCCTGCTCGTCATCGATGAGCCGTGGCCCGGCATGATGAGGGAGGTGTACGGCGACCCGAAGCGGTTCGGGGAGACCTACTTCCAGATGTTTCCGGGCGTGTATTTCACCGGGGACGGTGCCAAGAAGGATGAGGACGGCTATTTCTGGCTCATGGGGAGGGTCGATGACGTTCTCAACGTGAGCGGCCATCGACTGGGCACCGCCGAGATCGAAAGCGCGCTCGTTTCCCACCCACAGGTCGCTGAGAGTGCGGTTGTGGGCTTTCCCCACGACATCAAGGGCCAGGGGATCTATGCCTACGTGACCCTGAAAGCCGGGGTCGAAAAGGGGGACGACCTGCTGAAGGAACTCCTCAAGCACGTTCGAAGCGAGATCGGCCCGATCGCCACGCCGGACAGGGTACACTTTGC
>JAQYVQ010000248.1 GCA_030145435.1 Syntrophobacteria bacterium
GGGGATCCAGTACTGGGGGGGCAACTTCTTCCTGAGTTCGAATTCGGTCTCCTCCGGATTCTTGGTTCGAACGTACCCCAGCCGATTCGAGATTCGATGTACGTGTGTGTCCACGCAGATGCCGGGCTTTCCGTATCCGAGTGTAACGACAAGATTGGCCGTCTTCCTCCCGACCCCTTTCAGTTCCAACAGCGTGTCCAGGTCATCCGGGACCTTGCCCCCGTGGCTCTTCAGGATTGCCCGGCAGGTCTCCTTGAGAACGGTCGCCTTTGTTTTGTAGAAGCCGACGGGATAGATCAGTTCCCGGATCTTCTCTTCCGAGAGACGCAGCATCCTGTCCGGCGTCGGCGCCTTGGCGAGCAGTCGCTCCGCAGCCTTCCGGGTCGTCTCGTCCTTTGTGCGCAGGGAGAGCAGGGTGGAGATCAAGACGCCGTAAGGGTCACGCCTCTTGCGGGAGATCTCGGTCACGATCGGCACGCCGAATCGGCCGACCTCCTCCTCGAGGATCTTCATGACCGGGTGAATCTTCCTTGCCTGCAAGCCTCTGGCTCCTCTCATCGTCGTGCACCCAAAGGTACACAGTATACAGTTCCCCGACCGGGTGTGGTCAAGTCGCTGTTGTTGCGGTGGTTGTGCGGAAGGTACCGACGTGTTCGGCGATGCGCTGATGTTCGGCACAACCGATGCGCCGGAAGAGAACGCTACGTGCGGACGTATCCGGAAGGCGATAGCGCAGTCGCTTCTTGAACCGTTCGATCCTGCTCAAAGAACGGCTCACCCTGCCATAGGATGTCTCGCCCCTTTTCAACGACCGGTACAGCGTCTCGATGCAGACCGGCAAAAGGGAAGGGGTATGGCAGAACATCAGGAGATCGGCTCCGGCCCGGAAGGCGAGAAGCGCGGCTTCGTCGGGCCCGTAGGTCTCCGTGATGGCCCCCATTTCCAGGTCGTCCGTTACGATGAGCCCGTCGAATCCGATCTGCCCCCGCAGGGCCCCCCGGAGGATCCTGCGGCTGAGTGTGGCCGGCCTTTTGGGGTCGAGCTCGGGGTAGCGCACGTGCGCGGTCATGACGAGCTCGAGCGGTCTCCGGGCATCGCGTGCGAGTATGCGATACGGCGCCATCTCGACCGACGAAAGCCTCTTTCGGTCCATGGACACGGTGGGAAGCGTTTCGTGTGAGTCGAGGTCTGTGTCCCCATGTCCCGGGAAGTGCTTCCCGCAACCTGCGATGCCGTGGGCCCGAAAGCTCAGCAGAACGGACCGGGCCAGGGCCGCTACGGCCACGGGATCCGAACCGAACGATCGGTCCCCGATGACCGGGTTTTTCGGGTTGGTGTGAAGGTCCAGGACCGGGGCGAAATTGCAGTGGATACCCACGGCCGCGAGTTCCTCTGCGATCACCTTGGCAGCCGAATGGGCGAGGGAGTCTGCTTCCGCGTTACCGAGTGCCTGGGCTTCAGGGAAGAATGTGAAAGCGGGCGGCAGCCTCCAAACCCGGCCCCCCTCCTGATCGATGCAGACCAGCATGGGCAGGGGTGTGCCGGGTTCCCGGAGTTCTCGCGTGAGCCGGTGAATCTGGTCAGGGTCTTCCAGGTTTCGCTTGAAAAGGATCACGCCGCCGGGCGGGTAATGGCGGAAGAGATCTCGGAGGTCTCGGCTCAACTCCGTCCCGTCGAAACCAACGATGAAGAGCTGTCCAAGGGCCGTCTTTAGATCTTCGACGTTCTTTGCCAAGGGTTGATTTCCTTTACTCATCATCCCCTTCTTCGGTCTTCACGAACAGGATGAACGCCATCGAAGGCCTGCGGGCACTCTCCTTCACAACAAACTGCATTCCGTCGTACCTCCAGCCTTCGGCGGTCCAGTGGTTCAGGATCTCTTCCAGGCTGTCCTCTGTGACTTCCGATGTCTCGACTACCTTATACTTCATGAGAGGCACCCTCCGAAAAACTTAAGGATAAAGGTCAAAGGGTAAAGGTCAAAGGGGCGTGCGGGCTGTCCCTCTTACCTTTTTCCTTTCGCCTTTTACCTTTCACCTTTTACCTTCAGTTTGCCTGCCATTTGCTTTGCGAAGTAAGTAATAATCAGATCCGCTCCGGCCCGCTTTATGCTCGTAAGGATCTCCGGCACGATCCGGTCTTCGTCGATCCACCCACGGGCTGCCGCGGCCTTGACCATGGCGTACTCGCCGCTCACGTTGTAGGCGGCCAAGGGATGCCGGAATCTCTCCCTTGCCTCCCGGAGCACGTCCAGGTAGGCCAGTGCAGGCTTGACCATCACGATGTCGGCCCCCTCTTCGATGTCCAACGCAATCTCACGCATCGCCTCCCGGCGGTTGGCAGGGTCCATCTGGTAAGAGCGGCGATCCCCAAAGGCGGGCGTGCTCTCCGCCGCCTCACGGAACGGGCCGTAAAAGGCAGAGGCGAATTTTGCCGCGTAGCTCATGATCGGCACGTCGGAAAATCCCCCTTCGTCCAACGCGCTCCGTATGGCGCGCACCCTTCCGTCCATCATGTCAGAGGGCGCAACCATGTCGGCGCCGGCTTCCGTATGGGATACGGCCATCCGGGCCAGAAGATCCAGGGTGGCGTCGTTCGCCACCTCCTCGCCGTCCAGCACGCCGCAGTGCCCGTGGGACGTGTACTCGCAGAGGCAGACGTCGGTGATGACGACCATCTCCGGCGCCTCTTGCTTGATCGTCCGGATGGCCCGCTGCACGACACCGTTCTCGTCGAATGCGGCTGAACCCGTGGGGTCCTTTTCGTCGGGGATCCCGAAGAGAATGACCGAACCGAGGCCCAGCGAGGCGATCTCGGCGATCTCTGCCTGGAGGCGGTCCGGAGAGAAACGGGAGATGCCCGGCATGGAAGAGATCTCCTCGGCGATGCCTTTCCCTTCCTGGACGAAAAGGGGGTAGATGAGCGAAGACGGGTGAAGACGGGTTTCCTGTACCATGCTGCGAAGAGCGCCGGTTTTTCGCAGCCTTCGCATGCGTTCTGTAGGATAGGGCATGGGAACCTCCGGCTTGTCTTCTCTTGTGAAATGTTTCTCAGCCTTTGCCTTCGACATGATCCTCGATCGCCTTCACGAGGCCGGGGATCGTAGAGGAGCGAGCCGTCAGGATCTGCAGAAACCCCTCGGTGCGTGCTGTCGCGGCCGTGATCTCCCCGATGCAGGCGGCTGTGATCTTCTGCCATGCCTCCTTCGTCGGGCCGGAGCCTGCCAGAGCGGTGAAGGCGCTGACCGTGGAGCTGCTCGTGAAGGCGAGATAATCCAGCTTCTCTTTGCCCAGGATCTCTCGAAGCAGTCCCGCGTTCTCGTCCGCCCTGCGCGTTTCGTACACCACCGCGAGATCGACCCGCGCCCCCCTTTCCTCCAGGAACCTGGGGAGCCACTCCCGGGCCTTCCGCGCCCTGGGGAAAAGGAAGCGCTTTCCCTGAACCGTTTCTTGTTCCAGCAGGGATGCGAGTCCCTCCGCCTGGTATTGATCCGGCAGGCGCTCCACGGAGACGCCCCATGAGGCAAGCGCTTCGGCCGTCGCGGGACCCACGGTATACGTTGTGATCCCCCGGGCATTCTCCAGGGGGATCCCTTGTTCTTCCATCCGCCTGAACGTGAACTCAACGGCGTTCACACTCGTAAACAGGAGGCCGTCATACTCGCAAAGGCGCTCCAGGCAACGGTCCACAGCGGCCCAGTCGGAAGGCGGCGAAAAGCCGATCAACGGGCAGACCACGGTGGTTGCCCCCCGTTCGTCGAGGGACCGGGACAGCGCCCCTGCCTGGGAAACTTCCCGTGTGACCAGAATGGTCTTGCCCGTGAGCGGCTTGTCTGCCGGCACGATCTACTCCAACTCGGTTCGCGCGATCTCGTCCAGGATTTCCTGGCCGCCGGCCCGTCGGATCTCTTCGGCCAGGTCCCTGCCGAGCGATGCCGCGTCTTCGGGCGCCCCCTGACAACGTCTCCGAATACACACCGACCCGTCCAGGCTCGCGACCAGCCCGTCGAGGCTCAAGGACTCGCCCGACAGCACTCCATGACAGGCCACGGGCACGTGGCAGCCACCTTCCATGGTTCCCAGGAAGGCCCTCTCCCCGGTGACCGTCGTGGCGGTTGCCGGGTCGTGGATGGGTCGAAGCATCTCAAACAGGGCCTCGTCATCCTCTCGAATCTCGATCGCCAGGGCCCCCTGGCCGATGGCCGGAAGGCAAATCTCGGGCTCCAGCACCTGGCTGACCCTGTCGGTCAGCTCCAACCGGTTCAGCCCTGCCAGGGCCAGGACGATTGCATCGAAGCGGCCTTCCTCGAGCTTCCGGAGCCTCGTTTCCACATTGCCCCTGGCCGGGGCGGTCACCAGGTCGTTCCGGTAGAAGCGAAGCTGGGAGGCCCGCCTCAGGCTGCTCGTGCCGATGCATGCCCCGGGCGGCAGGTCGGGCAGACGCAGATCCGGCTCTCTGCAGATGAGCGCGTCCCTCGGGTCCTCACGGGCAGGGATGGCGCCCAGGGTAAGGCCGGGCGGGAGGTCGGAAGGAAGGTCCTTCATGCTGTGTACCGCCAAGTCGACCTCCTTCCGGAGCAGGGCGTCCTCTATCGCCTTGACGAAGAGGCCCTTTCCGCCAAAACGGGCCAGCGAGACCTCCTGGATCTTGTCCCCCTCTGTCACGATGCGCTTCAAGGTGCACCGCAGCCCGGGATGATGCCTCTCGAGCAGGGCCTTGATGTGCTCTGCCTGCCACAAGGCGAGAGGGCTGCGGCGCGTTCCGATACGCAATGTCTTTCCCATACCCTACCCCTTCTTCGGCTCGAGGGAGAAGAGCTTTCTCACGGCCTCCACCAGCCCCGGCGTATCCCCCTTCTCCTCCGCCTTTTTCAACGTAGAGACGGGATCGTGCAGGATCTTGTTCACGATGGCCTGACTCATGGCTTCGATCGCCTTCTTGTCCTTTTCCGAAACAGTGGTTTGGAGGATCGAAAGGGCCTTTTCCAGCTCACCGACCCGGATCTGTTCCGCCCTCTCCCGCAAGGAGACGATGGTCGGAACGAGATCCAGGCCGCTGATCCAGGCGAGGAATGCCCGCACCTCATCCTGAACGATCGACTCGGCCCGCTTGAGCTCCTTCTTCCGCTCTTCCTTGTTCGCCTGCAGCACGGTCTGGAGATCATCGATATCATAGAGATAGACGTTATCGATCGTGTTGACCTCCGGGTCGATGTTACGGGGCACGGCGATGTCGATGATGAAGATAGGCTTGTTTCTTCTCGTCCGCATCGCCTCCCGGATCTGATCGACTCGCAGGATGTAGTCGGGCGCGGCCGTGGAGCAGAGCAAAATATCGATCTCCGCGAGGGAGGCGGCGATCGAATCCAGCGGGATCGCCTCTCCCTGGAAGGAGGCGGCCAGCCGCTTCGCATTCTCCAGGGTCCGGCTGGCAACGAGGATGCGCGCGATCCCGTTGGTCACCAGATGGCGCGCGGCGAGTTCCGCCATCTCCCCTGCGCCGGCGAGAAGGGCCTGCCGATCGCTCAAGTCGCCGAATATCTTCTTGGCCAGTTCGACGGCCACATAGCTCACCGAGACGGCGCGAGCCGCCAGCTCGGTCTCTGTCCGCACACGTTTCGAGACGTGGAAGCACTTGTGGAAGAGCCGGTTCAGGATCGTACCCACCGCCTTCTGGTGTGCGGCCTGCCTGTAGGCTTCCTTGACCTGTCCCGTGATCTGCGGTTCCCCGATCACCATCGAGTCCATTCCCGAGGTGACGCGAAACAGGTGGGCAATCGCCTGGTGATACCCGTACTGGTAGTGAAATCGGCCCCAGTCATCTTCCTCGAGGCCGAACCGATCTGTGAAGTATTGACGGATGATCGGGTCGACCTGGCCGGCCTCCTGTTCCGTGACCAGATAGAGTTCGACGCGGTTGCAGGTCGAGAGAACCAGCGCTTCCTGGACACCGGGTTGCCCTTTCAACCACTGCAGGGTCTCCTGCAGGGAGTCGCCCGTGAGAGCGAGCCTTTCCCTGACCGCGACCGGCGCAGTCTCGTGGTTCAACCCGATGCAGAGAATCTCCATGATTCTTCCAAGTCTCTCGACGATATTGAAGGCGGCTACTTCTGGAAATGCGAGAGCTGCAAGAAGGTGACGAGGATCACCAGGAACCCGATAACGTTCATCCAGGCGATCCGGCGGCCTCTCCAGCCTGCGATGAGTCTCCCGTGAAGGAGACCTGCATACAAAAACCAGATCAGCAAGCTCGCGGTCTGCCTTCCGTCCTGCCAGTTGAGGTATCCTCCCTGAGTCGTCTTCAGCCAGATGGACCCCGTCAGAATCCCGACCGTCAAAAGGGGGAACCCGATCGTGATGCAACGGTAGCTCAGCCGATCCAGGACCTCGAGGGAAGGCAGACGATAATAGAGTGGGCCGATTTTTTTCTTCTTCAGGATCTCTTCCTGGATGAGGTACATGGCCGCGAAGCAGGCCGATACCCCTAGCAAAGCATCTCCCAGGAAGGCGAACCAGACGTGGGCCGGCAGCCAGTGGCTGTCGAGCTGCCCGTCCAACGGGAGGATCTCTTTTGCACGAAAGCTCGCCATCAGGAGCAAGCCCAGGGCCAGGGGGGTCACGAAGGCACCGAGAACGGGCAGCGTGTGACGGATCTGGACGGCAAGGTACACCGCGACCAGCAGCCAGGAGAAGAAGATGAGTGATTCGAAACGGTTCGTCACGGGCGTGTAGCCGGCTTCCACATATCGGGCAACGATGCTCGCCGTGTGACACAGGAACCCGATGATCAGAACGACGCGGGAGGCCATCCACAGGGGCTTCTTGGCCCAGCCGAGGTACGCAAGGTATCCGATGGTCGCTACCGCATAGAACAGGAGCGTAAG
>JAQYVQ010000254.1 GCA_030145435.1 Syntrophobacteria bacterium
TGAACCCCTCTGTTTCCATGACCCTGGATGTGGCCCGCACGACCACGACGGTGGCGTTCCTGCCCGGCCTTAAGCAAGACGTCTGCACGATCAACAACAGGCCGGCTCCGCCCGATGCACTCGAAAGGGTGCGAAGGGTCCTCGACAGGGTTCGCAAGATCGCTCACCTGAAGGCGTTCGCCCGGACCGTGTCGGTGAACCATTTTCCTACCTCCGCGGGCGTCGCCTCTTCCGCCTCCGGATTCGCGGCCCTTGCCCTTGCCGCCACCCGGGCCGCGGGTCTCGCAGACCACCTGAGAGTACTGGTTCCCCTCACCATCCTCGGATCCGGTTCGGCCTGCCGTTCTCTGTACGGTGGCTATGTCCTCTGGTCGCCTCCGGCGGACAATCAGGCTTCCTCCAGGGTCAGGCAACTCGAGGATGAGGACCACTGGCAACTCGTGGACCTGGTGGCCATCCTGAGCCGGGAGCAGAAGGCCGTCCCGTCCGAGCAGGGGCATCTTCTTGCCCGGACCAGCCCCCTCCTGGAGGGGAGACTGGCAAGCCTGGGCAGGATCGTCACGAAGGTCAAGAAGGCCATCCGGGAACGAAACCTTCAGGCCCTGGGGCAGTGGCTCGAGGCGGACGCCCTGTGCATGCACGCTGTGATGATGACCTCCCGGCCTGCCCTTCTCTACTGGGAGCCTGCCACCCTTGCCGTGGTCAAGGCCGTTCGGGATCTTCGCGTGCGGAGAGGACTGCCCTGCTACTTCACGATCGATGCGGGCCCGAACGTTCACGTCATCACACTCCCCGAGCAGGCGAATGCCGTCACCCGGGCATTGAAAAAGGTCGAGGGCGTCCAGGAAGTGCTTTGCTGCCCGACCGGCAGGGGGGCCTATCTCCAGGAAGCATCCCTGTTTTAGTAGAAGCACTTGAAAACGACGAGGCCTTTCTCGCTGTAGATGATGTCCCTTCGCTCTGCCTGTCTCATGAGCTCTTGGATGTACTGCATCACGACGTCCCTGCGCGCCGTAGAGAGAAAACAGAGATAGACCGTCCTTCCCCCCAAAGGGGGCAGGAGGGACGGCTTGTCCAGCCGTTCCCTCGATAAGATTCGTTCGACCAGAAAGATATCTTTCCCTGTCCCCAGACGCATCGCGATCCTGGAAGGGGCTATCCACTTCGTGGTCAGGATGATCGGGGTGCTTTCGGTCCGCCCCGCATCCTCGACAAGGCTCTCGGCGGCCGCCTTGGCCTGCGCGGAAAGGGCTGCGCGCCTCTTCAACACAGGAATCTTTTCCGCCACGATCTTCTCTTGAAACGGGCCGACCGTCAAGGCGAGGAGCACGAGGCAGGCGAGACTCCCCTGGAGGAATCGACCGAGCGCGCGTGGGCGCGCCCGCAGCGCCAAGCCGCAAAGGCTCCCCAGGCCTACGCTCGAGATGAGGAGGGTACAAACAAGAACAGTGTAGACATAGTCGGACCGGAAAAGGGTTCCTCGAAGTGCATACACGAAATAGAACAGCAGGGTGCCAACGAGTGGACATGCGACGAGAAGCAGGGTGCGTGGTTCTTTGCGGAGCATCGAAACGGTTCCGGCAACACCAAGGAGCCCGACCAGGCCCGTCTTGACCGAAAACCAGCCGGACAGCAAGAACAGTTCGAAAAGGGCGGACTTCACCTTGGGGAAGTAGGCTGCCACCGGGTTCCACCCGCCTCCGCTGCCCCCCCCAAGATGACTCTTCTTCCCCGCCACATACTCGAAGTAAAAGGTCCGGGCGATTTTCACGCTGTAGAGCGGATCTCCGAAAACCGTCCAGTCCACGAACACCCATATGAGGGGCATTCCCAGGGGGATCAGGAACATGAGGTCGGTCCTGTTCAGCTCGGGCCCCTTCCGGCCGAAAAGCCGCAGGGCGACGACAAGAAAGACGAGCAAATAGGTGCAAGGCCAGCTGTCAGGTCTTGTCAGGTTGGCGAGAGACAGGAACAGGACGGCAAGGATCTTATGCGATATTCGATCGATTCGGTCCAGGCAGACGATGGCCAGGAGGAGAAACATCACGTTGATGCATCCCGGGCCTCCCGACACGGTCGTGCCGAATGTACGTGGCAGGGTCATCATGAAAGCGCAGAATGCGAGGCAACCCATCGGGCTTTCATCGTACTTCTGAATCAGACGACACCCTGCCCACACCGTGAGGGCCGTGGCCATGATCAGGACCAGATGCACGAACCAGAGATCTCGGGTGACCCCGTATACGGACCCGAACAGAAGCATGTGGGACAGTTTCGGAACCGTCCAGCCCGCCCGATGGACCTCCGAGAACATGGTCATCCCGTACGCCGTGTTTGCCACGACGTCCGAACCCATGTAGAACATCTCTCCGTACTGGAGAAGGAAGGCCACATAGTAGAGGAAACAGAGCAGAGAGAGCCCGAGAGGGATCATCGCTCGTTTCGACCGCTCCGTCAGGTTCGCTCGCAACCCGTACCCTCCGTGGGGGGAGATTTTCCGTTCGTCGGCCCCGGGCCCTGCCATTGGGCCTGGAAGCGGGGAGGAGGCATTATAGGCGATGCAGGGGGGACAAAGCCAGCCCGGGCAGAACCGAACTAATGGGGGTCAGGTCTCAAATTTCAATTTTTGGGGAAGCTACAAAAATTGAAATTTGAGACCTGACCCCAGAATATGAGAAGATCTTCGAAACCCGAGCAAACCCGTTTCCAATCCGACGGTCCCTGGAATGAAGCCTTTGCCGAACAAGCCCGTAGTGGTCGTCGGCGCCGGGCCGGCAGGCCTCAGCGCGGCGCACCGGTTGCTCCATCAGGGCCTCGAGACCCTTGTCCTCGAACGGGCCGACCAGGTCGGGGGCATCGCTCGCACAGAAACATACGATGGATACGCCTTCGATATCGGGGGGCACCG
>JAQYVQ010000279.1 GCA_030145435.1 Syntrophobacteria bacterium
AACACGGAAAGGGCCCCGACAACTTGATTTTTCTGCGTGAATCTTGAGAATCAAAGGCATCCCGAAAACCTTCTCAGCAAAGGGGAACGAGGCCATGAAAGCAGCGATCTTTCACGAACCGATGAAAGTCACCATGGAGGAAGTTCCGGTACCGAAGATCGGCGACGCGGATATTCTGGTGAGAGTCCATGCCTGTGGGATATGTGGATCGGACCTGCACATGTACAGGTTGGGGGTCTTTTCCGAGGTCCTTTGTCGTCAGTCGGAAGGCGGGTTGATCCCCGGCCACGAGTTTGCCGGCGTGGTGGCCGAAGTGGGCAAGGACGTTGAGGGAATTTCGGTTGGAGACCGGGTCATGGCCATCACGTTCGGGGGAATGGCGGAGTATGTTCCGATAACGCCCGCTCTGCTGGGCTTCAACGTCTACAAGGTTCCGCAGGAAGTGGGATGGGTGGAGGCTGCAACCACCGAACCGTTGGCGAACTCCCTTCACGCGACTCAGCTCGGCAGTCCGGCCGACGGCCAGAATGCGATGATCTTCGGGGCCGGTATCATCGGCCTGGGAGTCGTTCAAAGTATCAAGGTGATGGGATTGGATTTGAACAAGGTCATCATGGTGGACGTTTCGGACAAGCGCCTGGCCGTGGCAAAGGACCTGGGGGTTACGGACGTCATCAATGCCTCCAAAGAAGATGCCTATCAACGGGCACTGGAGTTGACCGGGGAGGTGCCTGTCACGATTATTCAAGGCGCTGTGACGACTCCGGCCGTCGATGTCATCTACGACTGTGTGGGGTACATCCAGGAACGCCCGGAGGCGGCGGTCATCCAGCAGGCCTTGATGATTGCCAGGGAATACGGGAAAGTCGTGGTTCACGGTGTCTTCGAGGCTCCTTTAACCCTCGAGCTGATGCCCATGGTACTCAAACACCTGCAGGTGTTAGGTTCTTACGGGTTCGTTCCGGACGACGTGGTGAAGGCCCTCGAGCTGATGCGTGACAAGAAGGTGGACAGGATGAAGCTCGTGAGCCATGAATACCCCATAGAAGAGGCGGGACAAGCCTTTGACATAATGTGTCAGGTAGACAATTCGGTAAAGGTGGTTGTGAAACTCTAGGGAATCGAAACGGACCGCAAAGGGGTCACCGTGATCGAGCAAATTGAAGACCATCTGTGGCGAATCGAAGTGCCCCTGCCCGGCAATCCCCTGAAGTCCATCAATTCCTACGTGATCAAGTCCCCGTCCCGGAATCTGATCATCGATACGGGGTTGGACAGACAGGAGTGCCTCGATGCGATCCTGGCCGGCCTGGCCGAGGTGGACGTGGATCTGGACGAGACCGATTTCTTCATTACCCACATGCACGCCGACCATTCCGCACTGGTTCCGAAGCTTGCCCGGGATGGGAGCAAAATATACTTCAACCGGCCGGATGCCGAGGTCTTCGAGGGGGTGAGTCCCTGGGAAACGATCCTCGAGTACGCCGGGAGGAACGGCTTTCCGGAAGACGAGCTTCGGGCCGCCCTGGAGAGCCATCCGGGCTACAAGCACGGCGTGACGAAGATACCCGATTTCACGTTTCTCGAGGACGGCGACCCGCTGGAGATAGGAGACTACCGCTTCCGTTGTGTACAGACGCCGGGCCACACGAAAGGCCACACCTGCCTGTACGAGCCTGAAAAGAAGATCTTTGTGTCCGGGGATCACATCCTTATCGACATCACGCCGAACATCCAGTGCTGGCGGGACGGGATGAACCCCCTCGGCGACTATCTGGCCAGCCTGGACAAGGTCCGTGCGTTGGACATTGAGCTCGTGTTGCCCGGGCACAGGCGCCTTCTCCGGAACTGCAGGGAACGGATCGATGAATTGAAGCGGCACCACGACATAAGGGCGGAAGAAACCCTCTCGGTCCTCAGCGTTGGGACGCAGAGTGCCTATCAGATCGCGTCCCGGCTGACCTGGGATCTGGATTGCGCTTCCTGGGACTTGTTCCCCGTGGCCCAGAAGTGGTTTGCCACGGGCGAAACGATCGCTCATCTGAGGTGGCTGGAGGAGAGGGGGGAGGTCTGCAGCGAAACCGAGGCGAACAACGTCACATTCTCGAGAGCGCACTGAGGGATCGAAGCGGTTTAGCAATGCCTTCTCCCTCTGGAGGGTGTCGAAACGCACCTATTTGCCGTCATCCCCGCGTAGGCGGGGATCCCTATGCTCCTGAAGCCCCTGGATTCCCGCCTTCGCGGGAATGACAGCGAAGTAGAAATACTCTATTAATCGACACCCTCCTCTGGGGGGAAGGTCAGGATGGGGGGGAGAAGATGAAGACAAAGGTATTGGTCGTTGTCGAGTTTGTCCTGATCCTTTTGCTTGGCGCTGCGCTGCTGTCGCAGTACGTTTCAGTAAAGAGAGTGAGCCCGGTGGTGCGGGAACCGGCCGTGCCCGGTGAGTCGACGCTCGCCTACGCGCCGCCCCCTCCACCCAAGATCGCGCTCGAGGCCCTGAAGGATCTGTCCGAACTGAAGAAGGCGATGACGCCCAAGGTCGAGAAGATCACCGAGGACATCTACACGGCGAGCGGGTTTGCCCTCGGAAGCGTGCAGATGGTCATCACGGACGAAGGGCTCGTGATTATCGACACCACGGAGAGCGAGGAGGCCGCACGCGAGATCTTCGACAAATTCCGCGAGATCACCACGAAGCCGGTCCGGTATGTGATTTACACCCACGGGCATCTCGATCACGTTTGCGGGACACCCGTGTTCATGGAAGAGGGCACAGAGGTCATCGCCACCAAGGACCTCGTCCAGTTTATGGAGAGGGACTTTCAGGAACTTCACGAGTTCCACGTCCGCTCGCGCCGGAACCAGTCCGGGACGCTGGCGGAGGAGTATTCCCGCGAGCTGCCGGTGAAACCCCTGTTCCGGGGGATCAGCGGGTTCGAGAGGCTTGTTTGGCCGACCATCACCTTTGACAGGGAATACTCCTTCGTGCTGGGCGGGAAGGCCTTCGAGGTGTTTCACACCTCGGGCGAGACCCCGGACCACCTGATGGTCTGGATGCCGGAAGAGCGGGCCCTGTTCTGCGGCGATCTTTACTATGCCAGCTTCCCGAACCTATCGACCCCCATGCTCGAACCTCGCCCTGTGAAGGGCTGGGTCGAGTCCCTTGACCGGATGATCGAGATGGAACCCGCGTACCTGATCCCGGGCCACACCCCGGCCATCACGGGTGCGGAAAATGTCCGGGATGTCCTGACTCACTACAGCGGGGCGATCCTTCACGTTTATGAACGAACCGTGGAGTGCATCAACGAGGGAAAAACCGTGGAGCAGGCCGTGCAGTCGGTGCGTCTGCCCGAGGACCTGGCAGGACTTCCCTATCTTCGGGAGCTGTATGGCCGGGTGGACTGGTCGGTGCGGGGCATCTATCGGGGCCTGACCGGCTGGTACGACGGCCGCGGGACAGACCTGGCGCCCCTGGCGCCCAGCTACCGTGCCCGCGAGACGGTCGCCCTGGCCGGCGGTGCGGACAAGATCCTCGCCAGGGCCATCGAGCTTCAGAAGAACGGGGAGCACCAGTTGGCGATCGAGCTCTGCGACATCGTCATCGACGCCAACCCGG
>JAQYVQ010000357.1 GCA_030145435.1 Syntrophobacteria bacterium
GAGTCGTAGGACGGTGTCAGCCGATTCCCGCAAGACCGAGGACACGACGGAGTTCGGCGGTGAAAGACTCCAGGTAGACAAAGGAGCGGGTGTCCAGGGTGCGGACAAGCTCCTTCATTGAAAGGGATGTGTTGGGGGGGCGCATCTCGGGAACGAGTTCCGCAAGAGGAACGGCCCAAAAGGGTTGTCCCGAGATGTCCGGATCCGGCAGGGTAATCCCGTCCGACTCCACCTCGAGGTCTCCGTAGACCAGCAGGTCCAGGTCGAGGGTCCGAGGACCGTACCGGTCCCCTGTCCTGCTCCGTTGAACCCTTCTCTCCACGTTGCGGAGGACGCCGTACTTGAGGTCAGAGGGCGTGAGGCCGGTCCGAATCTTCAACACGCCGTTCACGAAGGGGGGCCGCTCGCGACGGTCCGGCGCAATGGCCGGGTTCCGGTAGAAACGCGAGGCGTCCAGCACCTGTACGCGGGATTCGATCTCAGGAAGGGCAGCAAGGATGTTCTTCTCCGGATCCACATTGGACCCGACGCCTACAAGGGCCTCAACGGAGGCCAAAGAAGAACCACCCATGTGCTGCAATCCGCTGATGGTTATTCATTGGGGCTGACCCCTGACAATCTCCACACCCACGGTGCGCGTGGCACGCAAGGCGCCCGGCTTCTCGACACACACCCGGACCCTCTGCACCCCGGGTTCTGCCAGACACGCCTCGGCGATCCTCTCTGCAAGGGCTTCGATGAGGAAGAAGCTGGACTGAGCGACGATGGTCTCGATCCGGTCTCGAACCACCTTGTAATCAGCCGTGAGGTTCAGGTCATCCTTCCTTCCGGCTTCTGCAAGATCCAGTTCCAAATCCAGGTCGATCGTTAAGGTCTGTTGAACCTCTCGCTCCCAATCGTTCACACCGATCGTGCAGGAGAGGCGGAGGTCCCTGAGAAAGATTCGGTCCATGAAAGAGAGTCTGAATCCGGTTTGCCCTACTTGGGGAGTTTTTCGTCCGATTCTGCCGGCTCGCCTTCGTCGTCGAAGGGCTCGTCAGCATACGACTCCAGGGAGGTGGAACCGTCGTAGCCCGGCTGCGCACGCAGGGCGGTCAACTCCTTCTCGAGAGTCCGCACCCGTTTTCGAAGGCCCATCCTCGTTGATAGATCAAGGATCCACATCAGGCAGAGGCCTGCAAGGAAAGACATGATAATTACCGCATAGAGCGGGATGGGCTCTGAACGCCACGCGCCCACCTTCCAAACTTCATACCCTAAGGAAATGTCTGTTTCGATCAGGGGAGGGATGTTCTGCCATGCCATGGACAGCAGGATGAACAAGACAATGATCCACAAAGTGAACTTCAGACCTTTCATCGCAGATCCCCCCTTTCGCAAAGACGGTTCCATTCTTTTGATGACAACCGATCAACCGGCTCGCCCTTCAGCGTTCCTCTTCTTCGTAAAACAACGGCGACAAGGTTCTCCATGTGTCGGCAAGAGACTCGGATATGACACGTGTTTCAGCAAGAACCGCCATGAAGTTGTTGTCTCCGTTCCAGCGAGGCAAGAGGTGGAAATGAAGATGCTCCTCGACCCCCGCGCCTGCAACTTTTCCGAGATTCATTCCGAGATTCAGCCCATCCGGACCGTAGGCCTTCTTCAGACGGCGTACGGACTCCCGAACGGTCTCCATCAGTTCGGCCGTTTCGTCCGCATCCAGGTCTTCGAGTTGGGATACGTGACGGCGGGGAGAGATCAAGAGGTGTCCGTTGATGTACGGGTATTTGTTGAGCATGACGAAACAGCGCTCCCCCTGGGAGAGGAGGCCCGCCTCCTGGGGGTCCATACGCAGCGCATCACAGAAGATGCAGGTGTCGGCCTTGGGCCCCAAAATGTACTCCCTCCTCCACGGTGCCCAGAGTCGCCTCAACGCGAGGTCCCTCCTCAAGCGCCCTCTCCCCCCTTCTGGAACACACCGAGTGAGGCAGGCTCCTGGTTGATGCGCTCGTAGAGTTCTTTTCCGATCTTGAAAAAGGGCATTCTCTTTGCAGGAATCCTTACCGACTCTCCCGTCTTCGGGTTCCTCCCCTCCCGATCCCCCCGATTCTTCACTTTGAAGCTGCCGAATCCTCGGATCTCAATCCGGTCCCCTTCGACCAGGGCATCGACCATGCTGTCGAAGATCGTGTTCACGATGATCTCAGCATCCTTTCGCGTCAGGTACGGGAGCCGCTCGGCCACACGGTTGATGAGTTCGGACTTCGTCATGTCATCTCCTCCCTGAAACTGAGAGTACTTCGGGATGAAAGCTCATGGGAGCCATCTGTTCAAAGGTCGAGCGAAGCACGCTTCCCATCACCTCCGCAATGCTTTGAACCAGGTATTCCCATATCTTCTTCCGCTTCTCGTCCGGATAAATGATCACGGGTTTTCCCTCGATGCCCGCCAGTTCCGCCGCCCTGTCCAGGGCATCCTGGAAATTCCCAAGACGATCCACCAACCCGTTCTCTTTCGCCTGCTCCCCCGTGAAAACCCTGCCATCCGCCAGTGGCTCGATTTCCTCGACGGTCCTGCCTCTTCCGAGCGCCACATCGCGAATGAACTGATTGTGGATGTTGTCGATAATATCCTGCAGAAGTTGCCTTTCCTCCTCCGTCATTTCCCGCGTCGGGTTTCCCAAATCCTTGAAGCGACCGCTCTTCATTACCTCGGACCTGAGCCCGACTCTTTTCATCAGCTCTTCGATGTTCGGGTACTCCGAGATGACGCCTATGCTTCCGGTAAGCGTACCGGGATTGGCGACGATCTCTTCCGTCGCAGAGGCGACGTAGTACCCACCAGAGGCTGCAACGTTGCCCATGGATGTCAGAACAACCTTGTGCTCTCGCAGCTTCCTAATCTCCGCATAGATCTCCTGCGCAGCGACCACCGTGCCTCCCGGAGAATCAATCCGGAGAACCAGAGCCTTCACATCCTCGTTTTCTTCGTATTGCTTGAATTGCCGGATCACGTCCGTCGAACTGGTAAGGACACCTTCGATGGAAATGACAGCGATCTTGTCATTCGAAAGGGAGATTCCTCTGCCCTCGAACAAGCCCCAACGCCCCACAAAAAAGCTGATCACGAAGATCAACCCCAGTATCGAAACGAGGACGAAAATACCCTTCCCTCTTCTCCGGCCCGGCATCTTTCTCATCAAACCCCACACCCTGGAGGTTTCACCATGGAAGAACGCGACTCAAGGATGCACAACACAGGGTCCTAACCCTCTTCCCACCTATCGCAGAGGGACGGTTCCACCGGCCCTCTCGAAGGCACGAGGCCTCAA
>JAQYVQ010000360.1 GCA_030145435.1 Syntrophobacteria bacterium
GCCTTCTCAGGTCGTGGCCTTCGTCAAGTGCGAGTGCCCCGGAAGGACCACAGTCCCCAATACGGGGATGGCGATCAAGTTGTCCGAGATCAAGCCGGACAAGATCTATCTGAGTTCGTGTATGGTCAACGCAAAGCCGGAATGCCCCAACCAAAAGGTCGAAGACCTGCGGGCCATGCTCGAGGACAAGTTCGGGGTTGAGGTAGTCGAAGGGACCCACGACTATCACTAGCCCGCATATTGCTCGAAATTTCGTCGAGAGATCGGTGGAAGTCTCACGCAATATGCGGGGAGAGTCCCAGGTCCGCCTGGAGTCCATTCCGACAGTACTGCCCGCCCGTCCCAGAAATCGACCGCACGCCCAGGCCGTTGCGCAGCGAACTGAGACCGTTCCCGCTGGAGGAGTCTGCCCAACCTCTCCGGGCCGCCCAGGGGATCAGCGTCAAGGAGGCAGACATGACTGAGCATACGATCCATCCCCTGATCGTTGGGGCCAACGAGACGGATCAGGGGGTCATGACCTATCTGAAGGGCTACGGGCGCAGGATATGGATCCCCATCTACGTGTTCTACCTGGAGGGGGGCGATAAGAAGATCCTCGTTGACACCGGCCTCGAGCAGTTTGTCGTGCCTCCCGAGGTCGGAGAACAGCACGGCGTGGAGATCCTCGAGTTCGAGGACGCCCTGGCAACCGTAGGGCTCGAGCCGGAGGACATCGACATCATCGTCCACACGCACCTTCACAACGACCATTGTGAGAACGACTACAAATGCACCAACGCAAAGGTGTATGTGCAGAAGATCGAGATGGACTTCTTCCAGGATCCCCACCCGATCGACCACCGATACTACCCGGACCTGCTCGACGACGTGGAGGTTGTGACCGTGGACGGCGAGGCAGAGATCACCGACGGGATCCAGGTCGTACCGTCTCCGGGCCATACACCGGGTACCCAGTCCGTTCTCATCCGGACCAGCCAGGGCAAGGTCGGCATCGCCGGTTTCTGCTGCAACCAGGAGAACTTCCCCGAGAAGGGGCCTGCCGTGGCCCCGGGGGTTCACACGGACGCGCTGGCAGCCTATGATTCGATCCAGCGGTTCCGGGAAATGGCGGACATCCTGCTTCCCCTCCACGACTTTTCCGTGGGACAGAGGAAGCGAATCCCATAGAAGGATTTACTTCATCGCTTTCGCGCCGAGTCGGGAGAGCCCTTTCATCAGGAGCGGCGGGAACACCACCGGGACCGGCCCCAGGCTGTACTGGATATACTCGAAGACCACGCCCCCGATCGAGACGGTGTCCAGGTAGGCGTAGCTGATCGTGATGGGGCCCTGCTTGATGGTGCCCTTTTGAAGGACTTCGATACCCGCCTCCTTGCAGGCTTCGAGGCGAGCTTCGAGATCCCGGACGTGAAAGCCGACGTGATGGAGCCCCTCGCCCCGTTCCTGGAGGAATTCGGAGTGGATGCTCTCCCCTTCCAGGATCTGGATCAACTCGAACTGAACCGCACCCACCTGTGCGACTCCAATCTTCCCCCGGATCGTAGTCGGCTCCCCGCGGTTCGTGCAGTCCGTTGTCTCCCCATCCATGATCGACCAGGGGCCCAGGCCGAATACCTGCTCGTAATAGCGGGCCGTCTCGTCCGTGTCGCGGACCACGAACCCGAGCTGGCTGGTAGCCGGCAAACGGAGTCTCTTCCGAACTGCCCCCGACACCTGCGGTGCGTGCAGGCTTTGTCCGTTCGTCATGCGCGTTCTCCTATATTAATGGAAAAAACTCCGTAGAAGGACCGGATTACCCGGGCGTCCGATCCTTTTTCCTGCTCCTGTACTCGTCAAGGGCCCGCAGAAAATGCTGTTTCTGAACCTCGATGTCGAAGGGCGGGGTCTCGCACCGTTCCGG
>JAQYVQ010000382.1 GCA_030145435.1 Syntrophobacteria bacterium
ACGCCCCCTTGCTGCGCTTGGAGACCCGCCTGCGAAGATGTGTTTACGATCCTGCCCCAGCCGAGGGTCTTCATCGAGGGGGCAATCGCCTGGCAGCAGAAGAGAGTGCCCATGAGGTTTCGGTCCAGGGTCGCCCGGAGATCCTCCTCTGACACGGAGGAGGCAAAGCTCTCGAGCACCTCGCCGGCCAGCCCACCCGCGTTGTTGACCAGGATGTCGACGTGGCCGAATGCGTCCAGCGCCTGCCGCACCATGGCCTCCACCTGCTCCTTGTGCGTCACATCCGCCTCGATCCCGAGGCACTCGACCCCCTTTTCCCTGATCTCTTCCACCACGGTCGCCGCCCCGATGCCCTCGTCGAATTCCTTGAAGGATTCCAGGTTGACATCGTTCACGACGATGTCGGCACCCAGCCCTGCAAGCCGCAGGGCGTGCGCCCTGCCGATGGCCCTCGCGGCACCTGTGATCAAGGCGACTTTTCCCTCGAGTTTCATGTTTTCCTCCTCGACAAGACCGTTTAAACGCATTTCCGGGACAGGAGACTAGACGCCGCACGGTCTCACGTTACCATTTCTGGTTTGGGAACGGGTATTTCTTGATGAAACGCAGGTCCACGGATACGCGCCAGGCTACTTACAATATTTTTGAAATCCGGAGAGGGTGAAGTCGTTCATGTCCACCACCGCATGGAGTTTCCAGAGGTTCCGCTTGCTCGCATTCTCGCAAAGCGAGGCGTGTTGCGTTCGGTCGTCCAGGATATCTTGAATATCCACGAGCATGAACTTCATCTTTCCGTCCTCACTCCCAAAAGCGCTGAACCCGATGTACATGGTCTTCCAGTAGTCACCGGCCCGATCATAGATGACCTTGTATTTCGGGAAGCGGGCAACCGGATCGTACCACATCTCCTGCTTCCCGTAATTGTAGTATCGATCCTTGGAAACCGCCTCGATTACGTACACAGACCTCTTGACCCAGAACAGCTTCACCGGAGCCCAGGGCGCACCCTGCCACCCCTCGGTCTGAAACCCGTACACGCTGGGCGTCACGTCCTCGGTTGTCACCCACTCACCCCTTTTGTTCTGAACGAGCCGTTCCGGGGCTCTGCTCTTGTACGGAAACAATGCCTCCTGTTTTCGAAGAACCCTCCAATCAAAGGTGCAGATCTTTCCGTCGTATCCGTTCGGGTCGTCTATGCAGAAATCAGAACCCACGAAGGCGTCCGAACGATTGGCCGGGCTCATGCGCCGCACGCGGCGGATCGCAGGAATGTAGGACAAGTTCATGTCCTGCCGCTGGTCACGATACCGCCAGAGGAGAAGGCTGAACCCGGATATGTCGTAGGGACGGTCCACCGATATGAGCGTATACCGTTGAATGCCGTCCGAGTTATCGAGTGACCGGGCCGGCGGATACCCGTCCATCGGCGCATTCACGAACCGAGCGCCGATTTCTCTCTCGAGCCCGCCCGTGCCGACCCAGATCGCCTGAAAGCCGACGTTCTGATTCCCCGTGTTGAACGCTGCGTAATGTTTGTTGTACAGGAACTTCTGTCCTGCCTTCGGGTCTTCGGGGTCCACGTCCGGAAAGGGGAGCCCGGATACGAAATCAGCCGGCTTGCCGGTTTCGACATCGATGATGATGTCCTTCTCATTCACATCGTACTTGCCTATGTTGGCCGTCAGGGAATCCTTGACGAGGAAGTCGAAATACTCCTTTTCGTCATAATTCAGTTCTCCGATGTCAAGGACGAAATCCCCCTTCTTGACCCAGTTCAATACCGGTTTCGGCAGGAGTCCCTCGGCCTTCTGCCAGTTCGTCTTGTCGATCACGTCCCCCGGGGAAACATCCGCGAACACTGCCGGTTTCATCGTCAGAACAGACAGGACAAGAAAGAAACCGATCCCGAAGATCCTGATGGTTCTCATGGCTTGCGTCTCCTTTTCTATTCCTCCCGTGATCGACCTGTACACGCAAGGACGTCTCCTGACTGCGGACCCGCTAGCTCAGAAGGTAGGTCAAGATGAACGTGATCTGGTCGCGGTCTCGAAAGGCACCAAAATTCGTGAAGTTGCCCTGGATGGCGCTGTACTGGATCATAAAGCGGAACGGCTCACGGATCAGGTTCACCGACGGCTGGATCAGCCACGCCCCACGCACATCGTAGGCCAGGGCGAGTTGGGGATTGATCGTGCCCTTCCGGTACATGGTGCTCACCAGGGCCGTGAACACGCTCTCGATTTCCTTCAGGACCGCAAAATTCACAGGGCTCGGGTAGAGCTGGAGCGCCTGCCGCAGCCGCTCGTCGTAGTCCGGGATCCATTGCCCGAAGTACTGCAGGGAAACGAAGAACATGTTGGTCCGGTTCAAGGGACGTATCCACATCTGTTTGTCCAGGCCGACCATGTACCTGAGAATGCTCTTCTCCGGGATGGTCCCGCTCCGGGGGTTCACCGGGAGCCCGTCCAGACCCAAGTCCCGGATGTCGATTCCGAAGAGATCGGCCGCCAGGTCAAGCGCCCAACCCGGCAAGGGCAGGGTCGGGCCGTACAGGACGGAGATGTTCTCCTGGGGGATGAAGACCGGCTCGTCCCAGAAGAAGGCCACCTCGGCTCGAACGACCGTATTGGTGCGGGGTTCCCAATAGTTCAGGCTTCCACCCGTAATGTGCACCGGCTGCCAGGAAACCTCGAAGGCCATCTGGTCGAGGCTGGTGAGGAGCGGGATGCCCGGTTCGACCACCGCACGCAGGGCGGGCAGATCCAGGAAGGTCCGGTAGTGGCCCACCGAGAGGTTCAGGTTCGGACCCACGACCCCCTGCAACCGAAAGCCCCATCGGCTGCTGTCCATACTCTTGTCCGGATACTTGAAAGATAGAAACCTCGCCAGTTCCTCGGCCAGCGGAGCAGAATAGGGGGTGCCCTTCGGGGCCCACGGGGAAATGCGGGCATCCCACATCCCGGGCACCCAGAACGCCTCCAGACCTAAAGACTTGACCGGGCCCACGTTTCCAAAGTTGTAGCTGCCCCGGAGCATCCACAGCGGGATCCTCCGATCATCCAGATCCTCAAAGGGCCCGCCAAAGGTATTGTCCAGGGGGTTGATGCTGTCCAGAAGCCGAAATACGTCGGTCTCTCCCCAGGAGAGGCTCTGCCTGCCGAAGCGGAAGAACAGGGGCCCCCGGGACAGGTCCACGTAGCACTCCCACAGGTCGTAGCTTTGCTTGAAGTTGTCGATGTTCTCCTTGTCCGCATCCCGAACATCCTGGAAGGCCTGGGGGCCGACGTTGTAGACCGCCTCGTACATGAACCGTCCCACGATGTGATACTTCGAGCGTATCTTCAGGGCCTTCAAGGGGTACAGGATGTCCAGTTCGTCGGTAAGATCCCGGAGGTCGTGATCGACCTCGAGCAGGGCCAGGTTCCGCCACTGCACCAGGTTGCCTACGGAAACGTTGAGCGGATAGGTGAACCCTTCCGAATCCTGCAGACGGAGGGAAGCCCTCGTCTGGAGCTTGCCCGACACCTTCAGGGTTTGCTCCGTGTCTATGTAAACAGCTTCCGCACGCGCCGTCAGCCAAAGAATCACTGTTCCATATACAATCCAACCAAGGAGCCTTCCTCGTCCAGAGATCATCGTTCCCCCCTGCGTTCTTGCACGGCAGACCTCTCTTGTTGACCACCTTACTGGTGAAGGAAGAGCTTTTGTAACTTCCGATTAGATCATGGTTAACACTCTCCCTTTCCAACGGTCAAGGGAAAAA
>JAQYVQ010000387.1 GCA_030145435.1 Syntrophobacteria bacterium
GCTCAGGGATTTCTGATTGTAGGCGATCAAGGCCATTCGGATCGGATCGGCTCCGTAAATGTCGGTGTGCAGGTCGATGGCCGAATAGATCTTCTCTTTGAGCGGCACGTCCCGATTCGCTATCTCCTGCATCCGGGCCAGGCTCTCGTCCATGATCTCGATGAGGATCGTGTACAGGATCGCCTCTTTGTCTTCGAAGTAATAGTACAGGCCGGAGCTGTTCATCTTGCCGGCCTCAGCGATATCGCGAATCGATGTCTTCTCGAAGCCCTTTTCCACGAACAGCCTGGTCGCTACCCTGCAGATGGCTTCCTTCTTCTTGGCGCTCTTTGCCATTCCCGCCTCTTTCGTCGTGCTGTCACAGGCCCGCTATCGGTCCGAAAGACCATTAATCGTATGATTAGATCGACCGATCAAAAATATCCGGGAACAACTGCTTTGTCAACGATATTTTTGTTCAGTAATTCAAACAGTTATCTGATAAGTAGCCCGGATCGGGCAAGGTGGGTTATTCACTTCAGAAACAGCAACTTAAGCGGTAGCCGTTCTTCATGTAGTAGTAGAGTGCGCCTCGATGGATCATCCGGTACATGCCCTCGGTCATATCTTCCTTTGTAAGAGAGCGATATGCCGGATGCAATTCTCTCAGACTCTCGATGTTGTCAAAGACCTCTCCGAGGATCCCGGAGACCAGGTCGTTGGGCACCCTTGCGGAGGAGACCAGGCTGATCTTGTACCCGATGGTGTCTACGTCTTCCCGAAGGGTGGCCCCTGGATAGAATTCCACGGGAATCCTGGTCTGAATGTAATAGGGGAATCTCAGGAGAATCCGTCGCACGTTCGTAATCGGCACGAAGCGGACCTTCCGGTTGCCGGCGAATGCCGCCTTTATGCGGTCGTTCGGATGCTCTGCCGTCACGAAAAACGCGTCGATCCGACCGTCCTGGAGCATGCCGGGCGCTTCGGCCGCCAATGCCTCCACGGTTCGGATGTCCGTCTCAAAGTCGAGGCCCGCATTCTCAAGGACATGGATTGAGCTGCTGCGCTCCTTGGAGCCCGGCTCGCCGATGTTCACCCGCTTCCCTTTCAGGTCCTCGAGCGTCTCGATCCCGGCATCTTCTGCAGCGAGCAGATTCACGGATTCAGCATGTACCGTGAACACGGCCAACAGATCCGTCTGCGGGCCCTGGCCGGCCCATGGCCCGAGGCCTCGGGTCGCCTCGTACAGCACATCGGACCTCACGACGGCGAAATCGAGGTCCCCGGCATCGACGGCGTTCAAGCTGGAAACCGGTCCGTCGGTTGTCTCCAGTCGGATACGAAACCCCATGGCCTCGAGTCTTTTGCCCGCGACCTTTGCAATGGAAAGGCCCGTCACATGAGAGAGCCCGGTGGCTTCATCGGTGCCGATCGTGACCCATCGGGGTGCAGTGGAAGGGGCCTCGCCGCCGGGCTTCTCCCGTTCCCTGTCACAAGATGTGACCAGAAAGAATCCCAACAGCAGGATCAGGAAAGGAAGACATAGCCGGTCTGACGTTCTCATTTAGAAATCCAGCTTGAATCCGACGTGGACGTATCTTCCCGGTTCGGGAATTTCGTCTCCTTGCTTCAAATCACCGGCCCCAACAGCAGCCCATGGGGTCAGGTGTTCCGTGTATTCCTGGTCGAAAAGATTCTCGAGCCCTGCGTCGATCCGCAGCCGATGGAAGACCTCGAATCCGCCCCGCAGGTGGAAGACCGCAAGCCCCGGGGTCTCGTTCTCCGGAAAATCGCTGTCTATCTTGGCCTGCCTTGCAGCAAGCCTGCACCCGAACTCCGCCCACCAGGGCACGTTGTTCCCGAGGTCGACCCGACACGCAACCCTTCCTTCGAGGGGCGGCATCCGGGGAAGATCCGTATCGTCGGAGGTGTTGACTCCACGGACGTAGGCGAGGGACAGCGGTATGCTGAAGGGCTCAAAGGGCCTGAAGACCGCTGCGCCTTCCCCTCCGCAGAGCCGGGCGTTTACGTTTCGAAACCCCCGTACGATGTCCTCCACACCGTCTCCGTTCACGTCCCGACGATCGATGGTGAAGGAATAGATGTAGTCGTTGAACCAGAAGCAGAAGAGGCTTGCCGACACGGAAACCCAGGCGTTTTGCCAGTCGACACCCCCCTCGACCTCGTACTTGATTTCCGGGCTCAAGGCCGGATTGCCCACCTGAAACCCGCCGGGCGCCGGAGCAAATGCGAAGAACCGTTCCGTGACCCCCGCTGCTCTCGAGCTGACACCTCCGGCCGCATGGGCGATGAGATCGACCCCTGGCTTCCATTCGAACAGTACGTTCCCGGAGCCGAGCGGATCGCTCTGCATGACGTCTGCAGCCTCCGGACCGTAGTAGAAAACGTAGTTTTCCCGAACGGTCCTTCCTTCCAGGCCAGGGCCGTCCGCAGCCCTCGCGTCGCTGGAAACGAAATCGAACCGTCCACCCGCCCGGAGGCGATACGCTCGTGTGAATTCGATGTCCAGTTCCGCAAAGGCACCCACGTCCCACTGCAGTGCATCCGGCCAGATATGATCCAGGAAGGTCCGGTTGCTTGCGATGATGTGACGAGAGCGAAAGGCATCACGGTTCAGGTAGAAGAAGTCGGCACCCGCGGTCAAGACGGCCGCTGACGAGGGGTGCCACTTGCCTTCCAGGCTCGTGGAGAAGAAATCCGAGTCCGCTTCGGTTTCCGCCTCGAACTTCTTCCGGGTCGACTTTCCCTCGTTGTTCATCTTGTGGTCGATGGTCCCGTAACCCGCGCGAAAGCGGAAGCCCTCGAAGGCTTTCCCGGTGCGTCCCATGCGGTAGCCTATGTTGAATACGCGGGAAGAGGTGTTCTCGCTGTTCATCGGCAGGGAAGGGTAGTCGGTCCCCCGGTCCTCCAGGTCGATGAACCCGAACCGAAGGCGGTGGCCTGGCAATGGCCGGTATCCGAGCGATATCGAGCCGCCGAACTCTTTCTGTCCGGCAGGCACCTCGATCCCGTCGGCCGACTTGTAGTTGTCCAGGGAGGTTCCTGCGAAGCTCCCGAAAAAGTCGAGCCTCTCCGTTCCCCCAAAGGCGGCGACCCCGCCGAGGACCCCATCGCGTGCGCCGTCGTAGGTGGATCGAAGCCATCCCCCAAACTCCGGAGGAGACCCTGCGCTTCGTTCGTAGTCGGTGGAAACCATCACACGGCCGCCTGTCCCGGCAGGGCCGAGGGTGACGGAAGGGACGCCCTTGACGACGTAGGCCTCCTGGACGGTCTCGGGTTGCAGGATGATTGCAGGCGGATCCATCCTTCCCGGGCAGGCGCCGTAGAGGGGCAGCCCGTCCGCCTGGGTTTGTACACGCTCCCAGCCGAGCCCCCTGACGACAGGCTCTACGGCACTGTGAGAGCGCTTGACCCCGCTCACTCCGGGTATTTCCGTCACGGCTTCCCCCAGGTTGGAGAAACGCCCCGACCGGAGCGCCTCCAGGGAGACCCTTTCGGCTTCCGCCTCGATTCGTGTTTCAACGACGTGCGTCTCGGGAAGCGTGTGTGTCTCCGTCTCCCCGGAAGCTCCCGGTGCCAAACATACCCATTTGACGACTGCAAGGAAAAAGATCGAGACAGCCCGCATTCTTCTCATTCGTCAGTTAACCCACTGCAAGCAAACCACGACGATAACCCACGACGCGAGCAAACAGAAGCACGCCGACATCCACAATCTTCGGACCCATTCCGACGAAATCGCCCGGGTCTCCTCTGTCCGGCCAAGGGTCCCTGCGATGAAGGCCCACCCGAGCGAAAAGGTGCCGAACAGCTCCAACCCCAGGAAGGCAATGGACACGGGAAC
>JAQYVQ010000399.1 GCA_030145435.1 Syntrophobacteria bacterium
CCCAAGGTGCGTCCTTGCAGGGACCGTACGCGGACCTGTGTGTACTGAATATGAATAGCCGTCGCCGCTTCTGACGAGGATTTTCGGAAGGCCTTCGAATGAAGAAGAATCCCACCTACGAAGAACTCGAAAGAAAGATCGAAGAACTCGAGCAGAGGATTCTCGAGCAGGGGCGGGCTTATGAGTCGCAGGTCGAAGATGCAGCGGCTCTTCAATCCCTCCTGAACGCGCTCACTGAGAGTGCCATGCTCGTAGATCTGGAAGGCAGAATCATCACGATCAATGAAATCGGGGCGCAAAGGCTCGGCAAGAGCGTCTCCGAAATGATGGGAAGCAAGCTCGTCGATCACTTCCCCCCTGAACTGACTTCCTACAGGAAGGCGTGGGGGGAGGAGGTGGTACGCACGGGGAAGCCGGTCCGCTTCCAGGATGAGCGTGCAGGAAGGTTCTATGATACGCACGACTACCCGGTTTTCGACCGTCAAGGGAAGGTGAGAGCGGTTGCCATCTATTCCAGGGACATTACCGAAACCCTGCAGGTCGTCCAGGCTTTGCTCGAGAGCAGCGAGAACTTCCGATCCCTGGCCGAGAATGCGAACGACGGGATTCTGATTGCCTCCGGGGAAGGCGTTCATGTCTATGCCAACAGGAGAGCATCCGAAATCACCGGGTACACGATCGATGAAATCCTCGAGACAGGGATCACGGGCCTGGCCCACCCCGACGAGGCGGAAGGCATCGTCCGGAGATTCGGAAAGAGGATTCGAGGCGAGAAGACGGGGAAGCAGTATGAGACTCGGATCGTTCGAAAGGACGGGACTGCCATTCCGATCGAGATCACGGCCTCGCGAACCATGTGGAAAGGAGAGCCGTCTACCCTCGTCATCATGCGTGATATCACTGAGCGGGCCCAGATGGAAAGGGATCTCCGCAGGAGCGAAGAGCGGTTTCGTGCCCTCTTCGAAGGCGCTCTCGATTCCATCTTCATCCTCGATCCGGAAACCGGGAGAATCCTCGATGCGAACCCGGCTGCGTCGGAATTGCTTCTGCTAGAGTATGAAGATCTCGTCGATCGCCACTACCTCGAGTTGCTTCCTGCAGACTGGAAGGGAACGATACGAGAGGCCTACGAGAGTCTGTTTGAAGAAGAGGAACGGATCGTAGCTGTTGAAGCAGGCATGATGCGATCCGATGGGAGCGAGGTGCCTGTCGAGGTGTTGGGGCAACTTATTCAAATCGATGGTGTCCCGGTCATTCACGCGCTCGTGCGCGACATCACGGATCGCAAGCGGATGGACAAGGAGCTTCGTGACAGTGAAGAGCAGTTCCGCACGCTCGCCGAGGCCTCGCTCACAGGGATTTTTGTCTTCCAGGACGGGAAATTCCGGTATGCCAACCCCGCTCTCGGACGAATCTTCGGGTACGAAACGAGCGAGTTGATCGGCAGGAAGGGACCGATCGACCTGATCCATCCGGAAGACCGTGAGGCGGCGGATGCGTACGGCCGGCAGTGCCTGAAAGGCAAGGAAGAAGAGGCTCCCGTGTTTACGTTTCGAGGGGTGAAGAGAGATGGCCACCTGATCGATTGCGAGGTGCTGCAGGCCGGCGTCCTTTACAGGGGAAGACAGGCCGTCATCGGGACCCTTCTCGACGTGACCCGCCGCAAACGGATGGAGGAAGAGCTCCTGAAGACCCAGAAACTCGAATCCCTCGGCGTTCTTGCCGGCGGCATTGCCCACGACTTCAACAACATCCTCACGGCGATTTCCACGAACATCTCGATGGCGAAGCTGTATGGGGATCTGGAAGAGGACATTTTCGAAATGCTCGGGGACGCAGAAAAGGCCTCGGTTCGTGCGAAAAACCTGACGCAACAGTTGCTCTCGTTTTCGCGAGGCGGAGCGCCGGTTCGCAGGACGGTTTCCATAGTGAAAACCCTCCAGGAACACACGGAATTCGCCTTGAGCGGGTCGAACGTGAAATGCGAATACTCGATAGCGAAGGATCTTCGGCAGGTGGAAGCGGATGAAGGGCAGATCGGGCAGGTCATCCACAACCTGGTCATCAACGCCAAGCAGGCCATGCCCGAGGGAGGTGTCATCAAGGTGGGGGCTGAGAATGTTCCTGCCGATAGACTCGAGAACATGCCGTTCAAGCCGGGCAACTACCTGCGCATATCCATTACGGATCACGGTGTGGGGATACCGGAGAGGCATCTGCAGAGCATATTCGACCCCTTCTTCACGACGAAACAGATGGGAAGCGGCCTGGGGCTTACGACCTCCTTTACCATCGTGAAGAATCACGATGGGCATCTCCACGTGGACTCCGAGGTGGGCGTGGGAACGACCGTTCAGGTTTACCTGCCTGCTTCGAGTGAAAGGACGTCGTCCAGGGAGGAAACAAGAGGAAGGCCGCTTCAGGGCCAGGGCAGGGTGCTGCTCGTAGACGATGAAGAGATCATCCGAGCAGCCGCGAGCGAGGCGCTCACACGGTTGGGATATGACGTGAGGCTCGCCGCGGATGGTGCCGAGGGAGCCGGGATCTACGAGCAGGTCATGAAGGAAGGACACCCTTTTGACGTGGTCCTCCTGGACCTGACGATTCCCGGCGGGATGGGGGGGAAGGAAGCGGTCCGAGAGCTGCTGCGCATCGACCCGAACGCAAAGGTCATCGCTTCCAGCGGCTATTCGAACGATCCGGTGATGGCCGACTACCGGACGCACGGCTTCCGCGAGGTGATCGCCAAGCCGTACCGGATCGATGACCTGAGCGAGGTCTTACACAAGGTCATCAACGCTCCGATCGAATAGCTCCACATCGGAACAGGGATAGCATTTTGACTGAAACTTCATTCACACGTTTTTGAAGGGGGTGGCGCGATGACGGAATCTGCCTCGCAAGCACTATCGATTTTGAGGGATCCCTCTCAGTTCGAGTGGTACGTCGTACCGCTCCTGATTCTGGTGATCTACGTCTACAACGTGGAGGTGGGCAAGAGGAACTGGAACCTGGTCTTTGCCGGCTTGGCCCTCTGGGGGATGGACTGGTTCAACGAGATCTGGAACGCCCTGGTCTTCCACTTCACCCAACACGCCCCGGTCTGGGGGGCGCCTGCGGACACGGCCTATCTGCTCCTGATCGGGCTCAACATAGAGATCTGCATGATGTTCTTCATCCTGGGCATCGCGGCCGCCCACACCCTGCCGAAAGACAAGAACGTGAAGATCATGGGCCTCCCCAACCGGCTCGTCTACGCCGTCGGGTACTCCATCTTTGCGGTGGTGATCGAGATCCTGCTCAACGCGGCGGGCGCACTCACGTGGGACTACTCGTGGTGGACGATCAAGGTCCCGTGGCTCATCTTCCTGATCGGCTACATGCCTTTCTTCCTCGTCTGTTTCTGGGTCCACGACATGGAGACGGTGAAGAAGAAGGCGATCACCGTGGGCGTGATCCTCGGGTTCGACGCCCTCTGTCTGATCCTGTTCGGCGCCATCCTCAAGTGGATCTAGCAGGCCGTCCCAAAACGCCCATCTGCTGCGTTGCACTCATCCTGCGTCACTGCGGCGTACGGTGTACGCCTCATTATTGATCTGGACCCCCGCCTTCGCGGGGGCATGTTTCGTGCGCCTTGCATATGGACGTTTTTGAACGGCCTGCGAATTTGCATTTCATGAGACATGGGAGACGGCTCAGGGTGATTCCCTCTCGAGGACGAACGCCCATCGGCAGCAGACCTCGTCGGGCGACTCCCGGGGTGGGAGCTTCAATGCCTGCACCTTGATTGCCGGGTCCACGGCTGCGGCCAGGGCCTCCAGGTAGGCCCCTTCCACGGGCTCACAGGTGAGCTTCTCCCTTCCCATCTTCTCCATGGCCATGAGCGAAGGGCAGTCGATGATTTCAAAGGCGAGTCGGCTCGGGGAGTCCTCAACCGTCTTGAGGTCCCCCATGCTCCACCACATGGGGTCGTGGCTGATGATCTCTTTCAGGGCTTGGAGTCCTGTGCCGTTGATTTCGAAATTCCTGCGGATACGCTTGACCACGACTTTCGCATACCCGACCCAAACCTCCACATCCATCTCCAGGGCCTTGTCGTAGCCCGTGGCCTTCTCGACGGCCATGAACCACAGACCGTCTACGGCGACGGCGAGCCCGGAAAGGAATTTGAGGTACTTGATTGCCTCTTCCCTGGA
>JAQYVQ010000504.1 GCA_030145435.1 Syntrophobacteria bacterium
CCGTACGACGCAGAAGCCGGCGGTCATGGCCATCGGGCAGGCGGGCGAAAGGCTGGCCAGAGTCGGAGCGATCATCCACGATGCCGGGAACGCTGCAGGCCAGGGGGGCTTTGGCGCGGTCTGGGGCGCGAAGAACCTGAAAGCGATCAGCGTGATCGGAACGGGCAGCGTCGAGGTCGCCGACCCGGCGGCCCTTCTGGATGCCCGCCTGTGGGCGAAGAAGCATTACTCCTTGGATCCCAGCCAACCGGATCTGATCGACGAAGACCACAGTCTGATGCGCAACACAAACCTGAGGAGCCTCTCGAGCTTCGGCTCCCCCCCGGTGCCGATTACCTTCTGGCAGCGTCGCAAGGACTCGAGGCCCCAGGCCTGCATCGGGTGCCCCGCAGGCTGTCGCGCGAGAAACGACACGGGCCTCGGCAACGAATCCGCCTGTGCCGAATCCGTTATGTACTCGTACCCGGATCTCCAGCGACACAGCGGTCTGAAGACAAAGATCATGTCCT
This sequence comes from Syntrophobacteria bacterium, assembly GCA_030145435.1. Taxonomy (GTDB): domain Bacteria; phylum Desulfobacterota; class DSWW01; order DSWW01; family DSWW01; genus S015-6. The sequence goes on from JAQYVQ010000504.1 coordinate 510, forward strand.
CGATCGTCGAATACCTTGGCGGTTTCGAGGCTGCACTCATCTATTCCATGATGGAAGGGCAGAACACCCCCGCCGCATACAAGGCCACGGATCTCTGCCAGCAATACGGGATCAATGCCTTTGAGTTCACCCAGGGTCTCCGTTACCTCAGAGACCTGTACAAAATGGGTGTCCTGGGGCGGGGCAAAGAGATCGACTGTGATCTCCCCTTCGATAAATTCGGGTCCTACGAGTTCATCGAAAGGCTCTTCCGGATGGTGGCTCTTCGCGAGGGAATCGGAGATGACCTGGCCGAAGGCTTTGTCAGGGCAGCAGAAAGATGGGGAAGGCTGGACGAGGACCTGGAAACCGGCCTGCTTCAGTTCCCGCATTGGGGTCTGCCCCTCCACTACGATCCGAGGTTCCAGATCGAGTGGGGATACGGTTCCATCCTCGGGGACCGTGACATCAACGAGCACGGGTTCAACGTCCTCTTCTGGATGCCCACGGCCGCGATTGCGTCGAAGAAGGATCCGATCGTCTCGGCGGAAGAGGTCGCACGAATCTACACGGACCAGATGGTGCCGTATCAGGGCGATCCGTTGATGGTCGATTACAGCACGGAGAACATCTATTCCGAGCACATGGCCAAGACCGTGTCCTGGCACCGCAGTTACACCCGGTTCTGGAAACAGTCCGTACTCTACTGCGACATCCTCTTCCCTGACTTTCTGAATCCCATGCGCGAAGACAAGCGAGGGATGGTAGGTACCGGCGAAACCAAGTATCTGAACGCCGTGACAGGAAAGAATTTCGATTTCGTGGACGGTTTGGAGGTGGGCAGGAAGATCTGGAACCTGGACAATGCCATCTGGAGCATGCAGGGGCGGCACAGGGACATGGTCCATTTCGCGGACTTCATCTACAAAGAGCCTTTTGGCGGTCAAGCCTACATGCCGGGGATGCAGGACGGAAAATGGGAATACATCAGCATCAAGAACCGAAGTCTCGACAAGGCCAAGTTCGAGGGGTGGAAGACAAAGTACTACAAGCTCGAGGGATGGGATCCCGCCTCCGGCTGGCCCAGGCGAAAGGAGCTGGAGTCGATGGGTATGGGCAACGTGGCTGACGAACTCGAGAAGAACGGCAAGCTGGGGAGGACGCAAGCATGAAGCCCTTCCAACCGCCCACCAAAGAGTTGGCGAAGAGGATTCTGGGGG